>WHST01000016.1 GCA_009379955.1 Streptosporangiales bacterium
CACCTACACCATCCGGGTCACCGCGAACTGGGACGCCGACTGGACCGGCTCCGACAACAACACCGGCGAACTACAGACCATCGGACGCAACACCACCTTCACCATCCGGGTCGTCTCCGCACGCAGCGAACTCATCGACGGATCTTGACCCGGTCAGGGACGCGACGAAGTTATCCACCGGCACCTGTGGATAACCCGGTGGGTAGGCAGATGCTCGGCTCCTGGCCGGATAGGACGTCGTCACGGAGCGCACACGACGGCTGCCGGGTAGGCCCGCTCGGGCACACTGGGCCGGGCGCTTTCTTCCGTTGTCTCCGCGCCTATGCAGGTCTGTACGCTCGGCATGGCGGATTCGCTGACACAGTGACAGAGCGTAATCGGTATCGGTGGGCAGCAACTCGGTGCCTCGGGAGGACGCCGCGGAGCAGGTTGTGGAAATCTTGTTACCGTCGTGGCAGTGGGAACCGAAATGTCGGGGGCTAGATGACGCAGCACGCTGACGGGCCTGAGCAGTACCCTCAGCCGCCGCATGCCCCCGACGAACCGGACACCTCGCCCAACGGCACCGCGCCGCCACCACCGCGGCACGGCTGGCCGCAGCCACCACAGGGCGCAGATCCGTACCAGGTCGTGCCGCCGTGGCACGGGCAGGAGCGCTCGGCGCAGTACCCGGCGCTGCCGGACCAGTACCAGTCCGGTCCAGCTGAGTACCAGCAGCAGCCGTACCACCCCCAGCAGCCCGACCCGTACGGCGGAGCGCCCGGGCAGCAGCCGCCCGATCCCGCCCAGTACGGGTATCCGCCGACGGAGCCCGGCACCTCCCCGCCGCGGCCCGACCTGGTCAATCCGTTCATCGAGCAGAGCAACGCGATCCCGCGCACCGGCGTGCGCCGCGTCGTCTACCGCGCGACGTTCGGGGCGGTGAACCTCGGGCCGTCCGAGGACGAGCAGGCGGCGCGTGCCAGGCGCGAACGCGTCCAGCGTGCCCTGCACGGATCTTGGCGGGTCGTCGTGATGAGCATCAAGGGCGGCGTCGGCAAGACGACGACGGCGGCGATGCTCGGCCGGACTCTCGCGGAGTGGCGGGGCGACCGCGTCGTCGCGCTCGACACCAACCCGGACATGGGCACCCTGGGCGACCGGTTGGTCGGCGCGACCGACCTCACCGTGCGCGGGCTGCTCGCCCACGAGGCACGCGCCCCCATCCAGCAGGTCGCCGAGGTCAACCGCTTCACCAACCTGGCCGGACGCCTGCACGTCCTCGCGAACGAGCAGGACCCCGCCGTGAGCGAGGACTTCACCGGCACCGAGTACGTCCGCACGCTGTCGGTCCTCGAGCGCTTCTACAACGTCATCGTCGCCGACTGCGGCACCGGTGTCCTCCGCCCGTGGGTCCGCGACATGCTCGCGATGGCGAACACCCTCGTGGTCATCGCCGAGCCGAAGGGCGACGCCGCCACCCGCGCCGCCGGCACCCTCGACTGGATCGAGCAGCACGGCTTCCACGACCTGGTCAACCGCTCGGTCGCTGTCATCAACTACCGCAGCCCCACACCGAAGAGCCTCGACGTCAACGCGCTCACCTCCTTCTTCGCCCAGCGCTGCCGCGACGTCTGCACCATCAGGTACGACGAGCATCTCGACCTCGGCGTCCAGATCCAGTACGACCGGATCCCCGACGCGCCCACCGAGGCCTATGTCGCCGACGACACGAAGGAGGACTATCTGGAGCTCGCAGCGACGATCGCGGACGAGTTTCGGTGAGCGGCGTGTGACGGGCGGACAGACGCGCCCGCCACGCTGATAATCTCCACCGGCGTTCGGCTCGTCGCCACCCCGCCGGACACCACACTTGGACAAGAGCACACGCGGACCGCGCCTGGAGGCAAGACCCGACATGGGGCACACGGTTGCGAACCGACTAGCCGCGGCACTGGAGGCCCTGGAGCTGCGTCGCCTCGAACTCGGCGCAGCGGCAGAGACCGCGGCCACGACCGCCGACCGGCAACAGGCGGCGGAGTCGACCACCGTCCAGGAGCAGTTGCGCACCGCACGCGCCCGCGCGCGAGGGCAGCTGTCGGCCGCGCAGGACGGCACCCAGAACGCCGTCGGTGAGCTCTTCCGCGGCGGCTCGCCGTACGCGTGGAGCCCGTGGGACTCCGGTGTCTGGACGTCGGAGTACCGCGAGCCGCTCTCTCCACCGCAGCTCATCGCCGCCGCGAGCCTGCACATGGCCAAGCCGGAGGGCTTCGCGACGTTCCCGCTGGCCCTGCCCGCGATCGGCTCGAGCGTCGTCATCACCCACGACGCCGGTGCCTCGGCCGGTGCCCATGCGTTCGCGCAGGCACTCGTCGTACGTTCGCTCGCCTCGTCGCAGCCCGGCGCGATGCGCGTGCACCTCATCGACGCGGCCGGGTTCGGGCAGAACCTCGGCGTGCTCAGCCGGCTCCCCGAACCACTCGCCAGCGGCCCCGTCCGCGCCGTCGCCGAAGAGATCACCAGCGAGCTGCGAGCGGTGCTCGACCACATCCAGGAGCTCAACACCAAGGTGCTCCTCGGCGGCTCCGACACCCTCGTCGACCGCTGGCGCAGGGGCACGGCGAACGGCATCCCGTGCTCGATCGTCGTCGCCGGCGGGCTGCCCATCGGCCTGAAGGCCGACAACTTCGAACGGCTGTGCTCCGTCGCGCGAGCCGGTCACCGCTGCGGCATCGCCGTCGTGGCGGTGTTCGACACCAGCCGCCCGCTCACCCACGGCATCAAGCTCAGCGACCTCACCGAGCACGGCCACCACTTCCACGTGAGCGGCGACGGCTACGCGAGCTGGGAGTCGGCCCCACCCGAGCTGCACAAGTACGTGAAGGCGAGCTGCCCCGACGCCCCCGGACACGCGCAGTACCGCTTCATCAACGACGTCCTCGCCCCCGCCGCACGCCAGGGCGCCAACCGACCGGTCCGGCTCCGCTACTTCCTCCAACGGGAGAAGCCGTGGGTCGTCGGCACCGAGAGCAAGCTGTCGGCCGTCATCGGCAGGCGCGGTGACGGGTCGGCGCAGGAGCTCGAGCTCGGGGACGCCGAGGGCGTGCCGATCCACGGCCTGCTCGTCGGCCCGACCGGCTCGGGCAAGACGACGCTGCTGCACTCGCTCATCCACTCGCTGGCCCACCGGCACAGCCCAGAGGAGCTCGAGCTGCACCTGCTCGACATGAAGGCGGGCGTCGAGTTCGCGGAGTACGCACCCCGGCCCGACCGGCCGGCGCTGCCGCACATCCGTACGGTCGGCATCGAGGCCGACCCGCACTTCGCCCTCGGCGTCCTGCGCCACCTGGTCTCGCTCGACGAGCAACGCCGCGAGCTCTTCAAGCAGGCCGCCGACCGCTACCGCGAGCCCGTGCCCAACCTGCCGAGCTACCGCCGCGTCACCGGCAGGACCCTGCCGCGCATCCTGCTCATCGCCGACGAGTTCCAGCTCATGATGGAGGGCGAGACCGAGGCGCAGGCGTGGGAGGCGCTCGAGATCCTGGCGAAGCAGGCGCGGAGCCAGGGCATCCACCTGCTGCTGGCCACCCAGAGCCTGGCGTCCCTCGGCACGCTGCGCGGCAGCCAGGTCACCTCGATCTTCAACCAGCTGCACCTGCGCGTGGCGCTTCGCTGTCCCCCGGACGAGCTCGGCCGCGTCCTCGGCCGCGTGGTCCAGGCGCGGCTCGACAACAACCGCCGCGGCTCCGGCGTCCTCAACAACGCGCGCGGCGACAAGGACCACGACGTCGTCTTCCAGACGGCGATCCTCGAGCCGGACGAGCGGTCGAACCTCCGCCAGCACCTCGCCGGACGGATCGCCAAGAAGGCCCCGATCCGCGTGAGTCGTGGCACCGGTGGGGTCGAGCTCGTCGACGTCGCCGACACGATCCGTCAGGCCACCGAGCCCACGCTGTACGTCGGCGCGCCGGTCGGGGTCGCCCCCACCGTCCTCGGTGTCCCGCTGGCGGCCGGCGACGGGCGTGGCCTGCTGCTGTCGGCGCGCGACGAACGGCTGGCGATCTCGCAGATCTGCTCGTCACTGCTGGCGTTCTCGCTGCAGGAGCAGGTCGGCGACGTCCAGCTCACGGTCGTCGACCTGCTGCCGGAGAACCTGCCGGCGCGCAGCCCGCTCGACGACGTCATCGCGTACTTCGACGGCAGGATCCAGCACGTCGGGCAGGACCGGATGAGCATGCTGCCCACGCTGCTCGAGTCACCGACCAACACGAACGTCGTCGCGGTCGTGGGGCTGCACCACGCGGGCATCACGGCACCGATCCGTCCCGACTCCAGTCACCCCGGCTCGGCCCTCACCTGGTTGTTCACCACCGCCCCGGCGAAGGGGGTGCACCCGATCATCTGGATCGACGAGCCCGACCGGTTGAAGTCGCTCGGCAAGGACTCCACACGCCTCCAGCTGCGCTGCTCCACCGGCACCGACCAGTTCACCGCGGCCTCGTTCCTCGGCCGCAAGCCGGCGTTCGACGCGCCCCGCGGGCGGCTGTGGTTCCGCGACATCCGCGACGACGGCGAGGCGATCCTCGTCGACCCGTTCGCCCGGCCCTCCCCGGAGATCGTCGCCCCGTCGGCCCCACCGTCGCGCGGAGGTGTCAGGTCGTGAGTGCGAACAACCCGGCGAGCGAGGCCTACCTGCGCTCCCTGCTCGACTTCAACGTGGCGGCCCGTCACGCGTGGAAGGCCCTCCACGACGCCGAGAACATCGAGCAGTCGGCCGGGCAGTCCCGCCGCGAGCAGACCGAGCAACGCCGGCACCAGGTCGACGACTCGCTGCGCCGGGCGAGCGAGGCACGCGACCTCGTGCTCGAGGTGCAGGAGAAGACCGGCGCCGACGAGGTGCCGCGACAGATCGCCTCCGCCGGGCTCACCTTCCCCGACTGGGACACCGCGAGCGACAACCTCAACGCCTGCACATCACGGCTCGAGCAGGCCGAGACCGAGCTGCGCGACGCCGAGAAGGCCCTCACCACCTGGCACGAGGAACGCGGCACCAGGGCGAAGGCGCTGATCTGGTTCGCCGGCGGCGCGATGGCCGTCATCGTCCTGCTCACGTTCATCCTCGACCTGGCGGGACGGTTCTCGTTCTTCAGCGGCGCGACGTTCGGGCTGATGGTCGTGGGGGCGCTGCTCGTCGGCGCGGCCGGCGGCACCGCGGCGGTACTCCTCAAGCACCCCAACGTCACCGAGGGTCCGCCGCTGCGCACCACGGTGAACTTCGCCGGCCTGGCGAAGCTCTGCGGGCGCATGGCAGGCCCCGCGTTCCTCGTCATCCTCGTCATCCGGATCATCCTGGGCATCATTCTCACGATCTCCGGTTGGCTCAGCTGAATGATGAGCGCAGGAGCTGAGGAGCGAGCCGGAGGTAGGGGTCGCGTCGCCACCCGAACCCCACACGGCATCATCGCGACGCCTGCCGGAGGCGAGCGAGGAAGGGGGCGCGTGGGCTGATGGCCCAGTCGTTGCACCTGCGCGGAGTGGTTCTCCCCGACGACGAGGTCCGCGACCTGTACGTGGTCGACGGCAGGCTGACCCTCGAACCGGTCGCCGGCGCCGAGACCGTCGTCGACGGCGGCTACCTGCTGCCGGGGCTCGTCGACGCCCACTGCCACATCGGTCTCGCGGCGGACGGGCCGGTCGAGACCGCAGACGAGGCACGAGCCCAGGCGGTGCTCGACCGCGACACGGGTGCGCTGCTGCTCCGCGACGCGGGCGTGCCGGTACGGTTCGCCGAGCTCGACGACGCCACCGACCTGCCCCGCATCGTCCACGCCGGTCGCCACCTGGCGCCGCCCAGACGCTACATCCGCGGTTACGCCGTCGAGGTCGACCCCACCGCGCTCGGCGACGCGGTCGAGCTGCAGGCGAAGGCGTCCGACGGCTGGGTGAAGCTCGTCGGCGACTGGATCGACCGCGACACCGGCGACCTCGCGCCGAACTGGCCGGCGAGCGCACTCGTCGAGGCCGTGCAACGCGCACGGGCCTACGGCGCCCGCATCGCGGTACACACCTTCGGCGAGGAGGCGATCCCCGACCTCGTCGCAGCAGGCGTCGACTCGATCGAGCACGGCACGGGCATCACCGACGACGTCCTCGACGACATGGCACGTCTTGGCACGGCACTCGTCCCGACCACTCTCGTCGTCGACACGTTCGGCGACATCGCCGACCGAGCCACCCGCTTCCCCACGTACGCCGCACGCATGCGCCGGCTGCAGGAGTCGAGCCGTGACCGGCTGCGCAACGCGTACGACGCGGGCATCCCGATCTACGTCGGCACCGACGCGGGCGGTCTGCCACACGGGCGCGTGGTCGAGGAGATCCTGCGGCTGGCCGAGATCTGCCTCCCGGCCGAGGAGGCACTCGCGGCGGGCTCGTGGGCGGCCCGGCGCTGGCTCGGGCTGCCGGGGATCGAGGAGGGTGCACCCGCCGACGTCGTCTGCTACGACGACGACCCGCGCCCGGACCTCACCGTGCTGCGGACGCCGCGTCGGATCGTGCTCGGCGGGAGGGTGGTCCGATGATGACCCCGAAGATGCGGGATCCGCGGTGCTGATCCCTCGCCCCGTGCTCGACGGGATCGTCGCCGGCCGGGTGACACTCGCCTTCCGCCGATGGGACCGGCCGCGTGCGAGCGTCGGCGCGATGCACCGCACCGCCGTCGGGCTCGTCGCCATCGACGCCGTCGATGCGGTACGGGTGAAGGACATCACCGCTCAGGATGCGCGGGACGCGGGATCGGCGAGCCTGAAGGAGCTGCTCGGGTTCCTGAGGAACAGACCCGGCACGATCTACCGGATGCGCGTGCGGTTCGCCGGGCCCGATCCTCGGGTGGCGCTGCGCGAGGACGCGGCACTCGACGACGCGACCTACGCGGCGATCCGCGAACGGCTGGCGCGCCTCGACCGCGCGAGCCGGCACGGGCCGTGGACCATGGAGGTACTCGCGCTGATCGCGGCGAACCCGGCGCGGCGGGCACCCGACCTCGCCGTGATCCGCGGCATGGAGACCCAGCCGTTCAAGACCGACGTGCGCAAGCTGAAGGAGCTCGGCCTCACCGAGAGCCTCGAGGTCGGCTACCTCGTCTCGCCCCGCGGCCGCGCCTACCTCGACCAGACGGGCGCGGAGTAGCCGCCCTCAGTCGGCGGCGTCGAGCAGCGGCGCGACCTCGGTCCACAGCCGCTCGAACGCCCGTGCGGCCGTACTCGTCGGTGCGAAGGCCGGGAGTGGCGCGCGGGTGAGGGTCATCCGCTCGACGACCGACAGCGCCGGTACGGCGACCGCCCCGACATCGTCGCGCTCCTTCGACAGCCGGTCGACGAGACCGCGGTGAAGTGACTTGCGACGGTCGACCATGGAGAAGAACGCGTGGATGTGCGGTCGGTGGCCGTCGCGGGCGAGCTCGTCGACGAACGCGGTGAGCTGTTCGAACGTCCGGACGGCGAGCACGGTCGGGATCACGGGGACGAGGACGAGGTCGGCCGCGTCGAGGACGTTCTCCGAGACCAGCGAGACGCTCGGCGGGGTGTCGAGGACGACGAGGTCGTACTCGTCGGCGAGCGGCGCGAGCAACCGTCGCAGCCGGTTGCTCGGCTGGCTGGTGTCCGCCAGGTCGAGGTCCATGTTGCGGTAGGTGAAGTCGGCCGGCAGTAGATCGAGACGGTCGAAGTCGGTGCCCTTGATCGCGTCGTCGAGCGGGCGCTTGCGGCGGACCAGCTTGCCGCTGCCACCGCGGACGCGCGGCTTCACCCGGAACAGGTACGTCGCGGCCGCCTGCGGGTCGAGGTCCCAGAGCAGGGTGCGCCGTCCCTCGCGGGCGCTGAGATAGGCGAGGTTGACGGCGGTCGTCGTCTTGCCGACGCCTCCCTTGACGTTGTAGACCGCCAGGGTCCTCACGAGGCGTCGCCGCCGAGGTCACGCAGGTGGTTGCGGGTCTTGCCGCCGAGATAGCGGTCGAGCCGCTCCCCGAGGTCGTCGAGCCGCATCCGGTCCGGGTAGGTGCTCGTCAGCTCGCCCATCGCCAGCAGGCACGCCGCCGTTCCCGTGCCCGCGGCTGCCATCTCCTCGGCGTACGAGCGCAGCGCCGTCAGCTGCACCTCGGCGTCCTGGAACTCCCCGAGGCTGTCCTGGACGCGCTTCAGGTCACGGATGACCCGCCGCTGTGCCGCCTCGTCGTGAAGCGGCCCGAAGACCTCGAGCAGGTAGCGCAGCTCCTTGCAGCGCTTGCGGAGGTCGTGCACCGTGTCCGACGGCGCGTCGGGGGAGATCTTCCTGGCACGCTTGACCACGCGGCGATGCGCCTCGGCGATGCGGTCGGCGGCCAGCTCGCCGGCCGTGGGCGCGCCGGCCACGTCGTCGGTGGTGAGCGTGGCGGTCAGGGCCGTCCGCCAGTCGCGGACGAGGGTCGCGAACCGCGCGGACTGCAGCGACCGGACGAGCTGCCGGCGCCTGGTCGCACGCCGCTTGTCCAGATGCGCGCGGAACGGCTCGAGGTCGTCCGGATCCGCCACCCTCAGGTGCGTGGCCAGGTCGTCGAAGCCGAGCAGGTGGACGTCGAGGTCGCGGTTGGGAGTGGTGAGGTCACCGAGCCACTTGAAGTGCGGCGCGTACCGCGCGGCGAGGCGGTCGGGCAGCACATCGCCGGCGAGCTTCAGCAGAGCCCTGGTGCGGCGGACTCCGACGCGCAGGTCGTGCAGGAACTCGGTGTCGATGTCGTCGACGGTGCCGTCGACGTTGGACTCGATCGCGTCGAGGAACTGCAGGAGCGCGGTGGCGACGGCGACGCGGGCGGGCTGGTCGGCGACCATGGTCGCCGACGCGGCCGACGCAGCCTCGCGTCGGGCGAGCACCCCGGTGGCGGCGAGAGCCGATGCGGCCGGCCCGGTCTCGTCCGCCGCGAACCCGGCCGCTGTCAGGAGCTCGGCGACGTGATCGTGGGCGGCGTCGTAACCGCGTACCCCGTGGATCGCGACGCTCGGGGTCAGGACCACACGTTCCGGCTCGGTCGTCCTCGGCTCCTCGCACACCAGCCGGACGACCGTCTTGGACTCGTCGTCGAGAACCCGCGCGACCCGGACGCGGACGCGGGCCCGGCTGACCGGGAGAAGGGCGCGGATGCCGGCGAGGTCGGAGATCCGATCCCTGATCTCGGCGTCGAGCGCCGCGGCGAAGCTCGGCCAGACCGCTGCCGCCGACGACGTCGCGGACGGGCCCTCCGCGGGCATGACGGTGAGCGTCTCCCGTGCCGCGCGTCCGGCGAACCGGTCGTGGACGAGCGAGACGCCCTTGTCGTGGAGGCGCAGGTCGGGAGTGTCGACGTAGCCACGGTCGGCGGTGCGGGCGGGCTCCCAGTGCAGGGTGTAGTGCTCGGCCAGCACGTCGAACGGCGGCGCGACCGGCTCGGACTCCGCCTCGCCGGCACCACGCCACACCATCGTCTTCACCCGTACCTGTGACACGACCGAACCCTTCGTCCACGAGACCCAGGACGTCAGTATCCGGCCTAGCCGCCCGGCAGGCCAGCCGGTGCCGGGTGAACGATCGCGCGACGACGACCCGCCTACGCGGCGCCGGTGGCGAGGACGACCGGGTGGACGCCGGTGGCGCCGGCGGAGCGCAGCAAAGCGGCGGCGACGGTCATGGTCCAGCCCGAGGTCACCCGGTCGTCGACGAGCAGCACCGGCATGCCGGCGACTGCGGCCGCCAGGGCGGGCGGGACCGCGAACGCGTCGTGCACGGCCCTGACCCGGCGCGCACTGTTGAAGCCGCCGAGCGGACGGTCGTGCGTGCGTGCGAGCGCACCGGCGACGCGCAGGCCGAGTGCCGCCGCGACACCGTCGGCGAGCGACTCGACCAGTCGTGGCCGGGACAGCGACGGCATCGCGACGACCGCGTCGGGGCGCGCGGCCGGGTCGTCGCCCCACGCCGACTGGAACCCGCTGCCACGGAGCACGCCGGTCAGCGCCTCGAGCATGCGCTCGGGGACCTCCCCGTCGATGTCGGGACGGAAGAGCGCGCGGACCTGCTGCCCCCAGCCCAGGTCGGTGACCTCGGCGAGGGCACGTCCCTCACCGGCCCGCAGCTCCTCGGGGATCTTGCCCCGCACGTCGGTGTCGGCGAGCCGCATGCCGGTCAGGCCCGACGGCCACTGCCGGCGCGGCGACACCCGCTGCCAGGTCTGGTGCAGCTTGGTCTGCGCACGCTGCGCCGCCTCGACCGGCACGTCCGCCGACCAGTGCCTGCCGGTGCAGTTGTCGCACCTGCCACATGGCGCGGACCCCGGGTCGTTGAGCTCGTCGCGCAGGAACGCCATGCGGCAGCCGTCGGTCGCGATGTACGCGCGCATCCGGTCCTGCTCGGCCTTGCGGGTGCGCAGGACGGCGTCGTAGCGCTCGGCGTCGTACGTCCACGGTGCCCCGGTGGTGGCCCAGCCGCCGCCCACCCGGGTGACGGCCTCCTCGACCGCGAGGATCTTGAGCGTCGTCTCGAGCCGGCCGCGCGCGAGGTCGACGCTGGTCTCGAGCTTGGCGGCCGACAGCGGCGCGCCGGCGGCGGTGAGCGTGTCGATGATCGCCTGGCAGGTCGCCGCGTCGGGCAGGCTCGCGGTCGCGAAGTACGACCAGATCGCCGCGTCGTCGGCGCCCGGCATCAGCACCACCTCGGCCCGATCGGTGGCCCGGCCGGCGCGGCCGACCTGCTGGTAGTAGGCGATCGGCGAGTCGGGCGCGCCGAGATGGACGACGAACCCGAGGTCCGGCTTGTCGTAGCCCATGCCGAGCGCGGACGTGGCGACGAGCGCCTTGACCTCGTTCTTGAGCAGCTGCTCCTCGCGCTGCACGCGCTCGTCGTTGTCGAGTTGGCCGTGGTAGCACTCGACCCGGTGTCCGGCGGCGGCGAGGTGCTCCGCGGTCTCCCTGGCGGCGCCGACGGTCAAGGTGTAGACGATGCCGGATCCCGGCAGCTCGGCGAGGTGCGTCGCGAGCCAGCCGAGCCGGCGCGCCGTCGAGTCGACGTCGACGACCGCGAGACGGAGCGAGGTGCGATCGAGGTCGCCGCGGAGCACCGCGGGCGCGATGCCGTCGGCGGTGGTGAGCTGCGCGGTGACGTCGGCGGTCACCTGGTCGTTCGCCGTCGCGGTCGTGGCGAGGACGGGGATGCCGGCGGGCTCGAGGTCGTGGAGCAGTGACGCGATGCGACGGTAGTCGGGACGGAAGTCGTGTCCCCAGGTGGAGATGCAGTGCGCCTCGTCGACCACGACGAGGCTTGCGTGCGCGGCGAGCCACGGCCAGACGGTCTCGCGGAACATCGGGTTGGTCAGCCGCTCGGGGGAGACGAGCAGGACGTCGACCCGGCCGTCGAGCACGTCGGCACGGACGGTGTCCCAGTCGTCGACGTTGGCCGAGTTGATGCTCGCGGCGTGGATGTCGGCCCGCCCGGCGGCGTCGACCTGGTTGCGCATCAGCGACAGCAGCGGGGAGACGATCACGGTCGGACCGCCGCCCGTGGCGCGGATCAGCGCGGTGGCGACGAAATAGACCGCCGACTTGCCCCAGCCGGTGCGCTGCACCACGAGCGCGCGACGGCGCTCCCGCACGAGCAGGTCGATGGCCGTCCACTGGTCGTCGCGCAGCGAGGCGTCTGGGCCGGCGAGCCGGCGGAGCACCTCCTCGGCACTGTCGCGCAGCTCGGTCGCCTCGACGTCCAGCTCGGTCATGAGTCGTCCTCCAAAGTGAGCATCGCAGCGGTCCGAAGCGCGCACCGCACCCGACCAAGAGCCGAGCGAGGAGCGGAGCGGCGGAGGACGGCGGGATGCTCGGTCATCTGCCGTCCCTCGCCTCGACCGTACGGATGCGGGCCACGGTACGGGGTGCGACCGACGGCGCACCCCGTCCGTCCACACCCTCTCTTTACAGGGCGATATGCAACGTTGTACAACACGAGGGACGCATCTCCGGCCGCCGAGGAGTCCCGTGCTCAACGCTCGTGCCACGCTCGACCCCGCGTTCGTCGTGGGCGACCTCGACCGCCGGCTGTTCGGCTCGTTCGTCGAGCACATGGGCAGATGCGTCTACACCGGGGTGTTCGAGCCCGGCCATCCGAGCGCTACACCCGAGGGGTTCCGGCAGGACGTTCTCGAGCTGGCCAGGGAGTTGGGCATCAGCGTCGTGCGCTACCCGGGCGGCAACTTCGTGTCCGGGTATCGGTGGGAGGACGGCGTCGGACCCGTCGACGAGCGGCCCACCCGGCTCGACCTCGCCTGGCGGTCGGTCGAGACCAACGCGTTCGGGCTGGACGAGTTCGTCGAGTGGACCAAGGCGGCGGGCGTCGAGCCGATGCTCGCCGTCAACCTCGGCACCCGCGGCGTGCAGGAGGCCGCCGACCTCGTCGAGTACGCCAACCACCCGGGCGGCACCAGGCTCTCCGACCTGCGCAAGAAGCATGGCGCGGAGAAGCCGTACGACGTGACGCTGTGGTGCCTCGGCAACGAGCTCGACGGTCCCTGGCAGATCGGCCACAAGACCGCCGACGAGTACGGCCGGCTCGCCGCCGAGACCGCCAAGGCGATGCGCCTCGTCGACCCGCGCGTCGAGCTGGTCGCCTGCGGCAGCTCCAACCGCGGCATGGCCACGTTCGGCGAGTGGGAGCGCGTCGTCCTCGACCACGCCTACGACCACGTCGACTACATCTCCCTGCACGCCTACTACGAGGAGCAGGCGGGCGACCTCGGCAGCTTCCTCGCCAGCGCCGTCGACATGGACGCGTTCATCGACGAGGTCGTCGCCGCGTGCGACCACGTCAAGGCCCTGCACCGCAGCTCCAAGCGGCTCCGGCTCTCGTTCGACGAGTGGAACGTCTGGTACCAGCAACGGTTCGCCGGTGCGGCGAACCTGCCCTGGGAGGAGCGTCCACGGCTCATCGAGGACGAGTTCTCCGTCGCCGACGCGGTCGTCGTCGGCTCGTACCTCATCACGCTCATGCGGCACGCCGACCGGGTCGGCGTCGCCTGCCAGGCGCAGCTCGCCAACGTCATCGGGCCGATCCGCACCGAACCCGGCGGCCCGGCGTGGCGGCAGACGATCTTCTGGCCGTTCGCCCAGGCGGCGCGGCTCGCCCGCGGCCGGGTGCTCAGGGTCGAGCCGGTGGCGCCGTCGTACGACACCGCCGCGTACGGGCCGGTCGACGCGGTCGTGCTCACCGCCACGCACGACGAGGAGTCGGGTGACGTCGCCGTCTTCGCCGTCAACAGGTCGACGACCGACGAGGTGCGCATGGCCGTCGACCTGCGGGCGCTGCCCGGCCTCCGCGTCGCCGAGCACCACGTGCTGACCGACGACGACGTGCGGGCGAGCAACAGCGCCACCGATCCCGACCGCGTACGGCCGCGCGCCGGTGCCGGCGCGACGGTCGGCGACGGCACGCTGCGACTCAGGCTCCCGCCGGTGTCCTGGAACGTCCTTCGGCTGTCGGCCTCCGACTGACCGCAGACCCGGTCGCCCGCGGCCGGGCCAGCGCGGCGATGCCGAGTGCGGTCAGGATCAGGCACACCAGGCCGAACCAGTCGCCCCACCGGGTGTAGAGCGTCGTCCCCTCAGGGACGGGAAGGTCGGCGGTCACCGTGGTCACCGGCCGCGGGCCGTCGGCGCGCACCTCCCGGATCACCCGCCCGTTGTCGTCGGTAAGGGTGAGCACGCCCTGCCTGGACGCCCGGACGACGGAGAAGCCGTTCTCCACGCCGCGCAGGTACTGCACGCGGCTCTGCGACCACGCGTCCACGTCGAAGTCGAGCGCGGGCACAGCCATCATCCGCGCACCCGCGCGAGCGTTGTCGCGGCCGAGGCTCGGGCGACCCATGTCCGCGCAGATCGCGACGGCGACCCGGTGGGTGAGTCCCGGGACGAACGAGCGCTCGTGCCCGGCCTCGAACTCGTACTCCACGCCCGGCGCCAGGTAGCGCTTGTGGTACACCACCGGCGCGCTGCCGTCGGGCGGGACGACGAGCGCGACGTTGGAGAGCTTTCCCTGCGTGCGCAGCTCCACGCCGACGACCGCGACGGTCCCCGTGGCGCGGGCGGCTTCGGCAAAGCGTCGGGTCAGCCCGGGCAGGCTCGTGTCGTCTGCGACGAAGTCCTTCTCCGGGAACACCACGATCCGGGTGCGGTCCGGAAGCACGCGCATCGCCGCGACGTCGGAGTCGAGCAGCTTGCGTCCCGCGGAGGTACCCGCCTCGGGCTGATCGCCGCCCGGCAACGCAGCGGCGACCGCCGCGACGCGCACGGTCGGCGTGCCGGCCGGCTCGTGCAGCCGGACGGCGCCGTAGCCGAGCGCCAGCAGCACCGTGACGCTGGCAGCCAGACCGGTACGCATCCGCCGCCGGCCCGGCAGCGCCGGTGCCACCACCGCGGCCACCGCCGCCGGCACGCCCATGACCAGGAAGCTGACTCCCCACGCCCCCGTGGCGGAAGCGACCTGCAGCACGGGCAGCAGGTCCGCCTGCGTGGTGGCCAGCGTCCAGTTCGCGCCGAACGGCAGCAGCGTGGCGAACAGGTACTCCGCTCCCGCCCACGCCGACGCGGTCGTGACCACCGCGAGCAGCGGTCGACCGCGCACCAGCAGGCCACGGAACGCGAGCACGACCAGGCAGAACACCCCCGAGGTGCACGCGAACACCCCGGCGACGAGCGGCAGCGGGAGGGTCAGGTCACGTGTGTAGTAGAGGGCGACGTTCGCCAGACCCAGCAGGTACGCGACGAAGGCCGCCACGGCGATGACACGGCCCGAGACCCGCGGAGCGAGCAGCAGGACCGGCAGCGGCGCCAGCCAGGTGAGCCAGCCCACCGGCCGCAGGCCCGTGCCGAGGTAGAACAGCGCCGCCGAGCACAGCGTCGCCGCGAGCAGGAAGGAGATACGGCTACGCCGTGATGCCATCGAGAATCCTCCAGACCGCGGCCTCGCAGAGACCCCGGAACTCAGGCTCGGGCAGGGCGATCCTGCCGCCGTCGTACAGCTGCACCAGGCCGTGGATCGTCGCCGCGAGGACGAGCGCGACCTCCCACACGTCGCACTCGCGCAGCAGTCCACGCCGGATGCCCTCGGTCAGCATCGCCGCGAGCAGGTTGAGCGTCGGTGACCGGCCCGCCTGGAAGTCCTCGGGGAACCGGCGCGCCTTGTCGCGTCGCTCGGTGAAGAGGAACGAGTAGAGCCGCGGCGTGCCTAGCGCGAGGTCGAGGTGGTCGCCGACCACCTCGGCCACGTGGGACTCCAGGTCCTGGTCGTCGGCCCACACGCGTCCCTCCCACTGCTCGGCGAGTTCGGCGAAGGCCGCGTCGGCGACCGCAGCGAGCAGGGCCTCCCGGTTCGGGTAGTGCCGGTAGATGGCCATCGGAGTGACGCCGACCGCGGTCGCCAGCCGGCGCATGCTCACCGCCGCCGAGCCCTCGGCGACGACGACGACACGTGCCTCCGATGCGATCCTGGCGGCCGTGGTCCCTGTCATGTCTACACCGTACACGTCCGACGTCTACGGTGTAGACCAGCCCGCCGGAGCGGCTACGCGTGGTGCACGGACGCGACCGTGTACAACCGGGGCTCGGCGCGCGCGATCGCCGTGGCGGCACCCATGTGCTCGCGGGCCGTCGGGTCGGCGAGCATGGCGCGGAAGGCGTCGGCCGACTCCCACTGCGCATAGTTGACGACCCGTTCGCCGTCGACGCTCGCGTGGATGTTGGCCGACACGAAGCCGGGCACGTGGCGCATGACCTCGTCGGTGGCCGTGGCCAGCACGTCCACCAGCTCCTGCTGCCTGTCCGGGTCGACCTCGAAGACGTTGATCAGCGTGGCGACGTCCACCGCCGGGTCGATGGTGCTCGTCATGAGGTGACTCCTCCGTGCGGGTCAGGACGTGCGTGCGTGGGTGCCGGCGCCCGCGGTGCTCTCGCGGACCACCAGGCGGTGGTCGGCGGTCAGCTCGCGCGGCTCGTCGTCCTCGCCGCGCAGCTTGGCCGCCAGGGCGCGGACGGCCTCGCCGGCGATCTGTTCCTTGTCCGGGGAGACAGTGCTCAGCGTCGGGACGTGGAAGGCGCCGTCCTCGATGTCGTCGAACCCGATGACCGCGACGTCGTCGGGCACCCGCAGGCCGCGCTCGTGCAGGGCCCGCAGCGCGCCGAGCGCCATCAGGTCGTTGAAGCAGAACACCGCGTCGGGTGGCCCGTCGCCGTCGAGCAGCCTCGTCATCGCCGCGGCGCCGTCGGCACGGGAGTAGCGCTCGACGGTGGCGACGAGCTCGCCGGCGTACGGGAGTCCCGCCGACTCCAACGCCTCGTGGTAGCCGGCGAGACGCAGCCGGGCGGTCTGTCCGGCCTCGACGCGCTGCGCCCCGATCGCCGCGATCCGGCGCCTGCCGAGCCCGACGAGATGGCCCACCGCCTCCCGCGCGGCCGCGACGTTGTCGATGGCGACATGGCTCGCCGGCCCGTGCGAGACGCGTTCGCCGAGCAGGACGAGCGGGACGTCGATGCCGATCTCCGCGAGATCGGAGCCGTCGAGGGCGAGCGGGCTGAGCAGCAGGCCGTCGACGAGGTTGCTGCCGAGTCCCTTGATCGCGACGAGCTCACGTTCGCGCACACCGTCGGTCTGGTCGATAAGCACGGTCCACTGCTGCTCCTCGGCCGCCTTGATGACGAACCTGGCCAGCTCCGCGAAGTACGGCGAGTCGAGCTCGGGCAGCGCGAGCGCGATGAGCCCCGTACGGCCGCGGCGCAGGTTGCGTGCGGAGAGGTTGGGCCGGTAGCCGAGCGACTCGATGGCCTCGACCACCCGCTGGCGGGTCGCCGGCGTGACGTGGGGGTAGTCGTTGACGACGTTCGACACCGTCTTGACCGAGACGCCGGCACGCGCCGCCACGTCTCGCAGGCTCACCGCCATGTCGTGCCTCCCACCCTGAACCGCGCGCTCACGCAAGTGCGTAGTGGTCGACGGTACCCGCCGGCACGAGCCCGGGCCCGGCGCTAGTGTCGATCGGGTGAAGAGACTCGCGGGGTTGCGCACCGTGCTCGCCGGGCGCGACTTCCGCCGTCTCTACGCCACTCGCCTCGTCTCCCAGTCCGGGGACGGCCTGTTCCAGGTCGCACTGGCGGCGTACGCGTTCTTCGACCCGCAACGGCAGCCGACGGCCCCCGCCGTCGCGGCGGCGTTCGCCGCACTGCTCCTCCCGTACTCCCTCGTCGGACCGTGGGCCGGCGTGTTCCTCGACCGCTGGCGGCGCCGTCAGGTGCTCGTCGGGGCCAACGTGGTCCGCGCCGTGCTCGTCCTCGCGATCGCCGGCGTCGTACTCGCCGACGCTCCGCTGGCCGCGCTGCTCGGCCTCGGTCTCGTCGTGGTCAGCGTCAACAGGTTCTTCCTGGCGGCGCTGTCGGCGTCCCTGCCGCACGTCGTGCCGCGGCGCGAGCTGGTGACGGCCAACTCGCTGTCCACCACGTCCGGCACCGTGGCCGCGTTCCTCGGCGGGGCGCTGGGGTACGGGCTGCGGCTCGTCTTCGGCGAGAGCGGCGGCGGCACGGCCGCGCTCCTTGCGGTGACGACGGCCTGGTACCTGTGCTCGTCGCTCGTCGCGGTCACGATGGCCAAGGACCTGCTCGGACCCGACCTCGACACCGAACGGTCCGACACCCGCACGGCCCTGCGCGACGTGGCCCACGGCATGGTCGACGGCGCCAGGCACGTGTGGCAGCGCCGGGCCGCCGGTCACGGCCTCGTCGCCATCGCGTCGCACCGGTTCTTCTACGGCATCTCGACTATCTCGGTGCTGCTGCTGTTCCGCAACTACTTCCACCCGCAGGCGGTCGCCGCGGGTCTTGGCGGGCTCGCGTTGGTGCTCGGCGCGACGGGGGTCGGCTTCCTCGTCGCCGCGCTCGTCACGCCCGTGGCGACGCGACGGATGAGCAAGCAGACCTGGGCCACCGTGCTGCTCCTCGGCACCGGCGTCATCCAGCTGGCGTGCGGGCTGCCATACGACGAGCTGCTGCTGGTCGCCGCCGCCTTCGGGCTCGGCATCGGCGCGCAG
This sequence comes from Streptosporangiales bacterium, assembly GCA_009379955.1. Taxonomy (NCBI): domain Bacteria; kingdom Bacillati; phylum Actinomycetota; class Actinomycetes; order Streptosporangiales; species Streptosporangiales bacterium. The sequence goes on from WHST01000016.1 coordinate 18,095, forward strand.
GGTCTCAAGATCTGCGTCGACACCCTCGTCCAGGAGGGCGTCGACGACGCGTACCGCGGGCGGGTCTTCTCCTTCTACGACGTGGTGTTCAACGTGTCGTTCGTGTCGGCCGCCGCGGTGGGCGCGGTCGCACTGCCGGCGTCGGGCAAGTCGTACCCGGTGCTCGTCGCGACGGCGGCCGGGTTCGTGGTGACCGCCCTCGTCTACACCGGACGCACGCGGCGGCTGTCCCGCCGTGGTGACGCCCTGCCGGCGGTCCCGTAGGGTGTCGGTCGTGCCCGCACGATCACTCGACGAGCTCGTCGATCCCGGCTGGGCCAAGGTGCTCGCGCCGGTGGCCCCACAGGTCTCCGCCATGGGTGAGTTCCTCAGGTCGGAGGTGGCGGCCGGCCGCGGCTACCTGCCGGCCGGGGAGCACGTCCTGCGCGCGTTCACCCGTCCGCTGGACGACGTGCGAGTACTCGTCGTCGGCCAGGACCCGTACCCGACGCCCGGTCACCCGGTCGGGCTCTCGTTCTCGGTCGCCCCCGACGTCAGGCCGGTGCCGCGGAGCCTGGCGAACATCTTCCGCGAGTACACCGAGGACCTCGGGCACCCGACGCCGTCGACGGGCGACCTCACGGCGTGGGCCGACCACGGGGTGCTTCTCCTCAACCGCAGCCTCACCGTCCGCCCCGGCGCGCCCGCGTCGCACCGCGGCAAGGGCTGGGAGGCCGTCACCGACCAGGCGATCCGCGGGCTCGTCGAGCGCGGCGGACCACTCGTCGCCATCCTCTGGGGCCGCGACGCCCAGTCGTTGCGTCCGGCCCTCGGCGACGTGCCTGCCGTCACGAGCCCGCACCCCAGCCCGATGTCCGCCGACCGCGGCTTCTTCGGCTCGCGCCCGTTCAGCCGGGTCAACGCGCTGCTCGAGAAGCAGGGTGCCGACCCCGTCGACTGGCGCCTTCCGTAGGACGTCCTACGCGTCCGGCGTGAGCAGGCCCGCGTCGTGTGCGAGCAGCGCGAGCTGCACGCGGTTGTTGAGGTCGAGCTTGGCGAGGACGCGCGATACGTGCGTCTTCACCGTGGGCACGCTGAGGTAAAGCGTGGCGCCGATCTCGGCGTTCGACCTGCCGTGCCCGACGAGGACGGCGATCTCGCGCTCGCGGTCGGCGAGCACCGCGAGCCGCTCGGTCGCCTGCCGTGCGCGGGTCTCCGCCCCGGACTCGGCGACGCGGGCGATGAGCCGCCGGGTCACGGCGGGGGAGAGCACCGGCTGGCCGTCGGCCACGCGCCGCACCGCGGCCACGATCTCGGCCGGCGGGGTGTCCTTCAGCAGGAAGCCCGCCGCGCCCGCCCGCAACGCCCGCAGGACGTGCTCGTCGGCGTCGAACGTCGTCAGCACGATCACCTCGGGGGCGGACGGACGCGTGCGCAGGGCCTCGGTGCTCGCGAGACCGTCCATCGTCGGCATCCTGATGTCCATCAGCACCACGTCGGGCGCGCACTCGTCCACCAGGCGCAGCGCCTCGGCACCGTCACCGGCCTCGGCGACCACCTGGACGTCGGGATCGTCGCCGAGCATCAGGACGAGACCCGCGCGCAGCAGCGGGTCATCGTCGGCGATCAGCACCCGGACCATCATGGCGGCCAGGGTAGCCACGCGTGCAGAGAGAAGCCGCCCGCGGTGTCGGGGCCGTGGTAGAGCCGGCCGCCCACGAGTGCGACCCGCTCGGTCAGGCCCGCCAGGCCACGGCCCGACCCGGGTGTGACGTCCACGGTCGCGGTCGGCGCCGTGTTGTCGACCTCGACGGTCAGGCCGTCGCCTGCACCGCCGGCCACGGTGACGCGCACCTGCGCTCCCGGCGCGTGCCGTCGCGCGTTCGTCAGCCCCTCCTGCACGATCCGGTACGCGGTGCGCCCGAGCCCGTCGGGCACCGGCCCCGTGACGTCGGTACGCGACCGCACCGTCATGCCCGCCTGCCGCGACTCCTCGACCAGCGCGGCGCCGTCGGCGAACGTCGGCTGTGGCAGCTCGCCCACGGGCGCGCGGAGGATGCCGATCACCTCCCGCAGGTCCTGCAGCGCCTGGTGGGCCGTCGCGCGCAGTACGCCCGCGGTCCTGGTCACGTCCTCCGTCGACATGCTCCTGCGGTACTCCAGCGCGCCGGCGTGCACGCTCAGCAACGACAGCCGGTGCCCGAGGACGTCGTGCATCTCCCTGGCGAGATCCTCGCGCGCCTCACGCTGCGCCCGCTCCGCGCGCAGCTCCGCCTCCGCCTCCGCGCGGCTGGCGCGTTCCCGCAGCGAGAGGATCAGCTGCCTGCGGTGCCGGACGAAGAAGCCCCACCCGACGACCCCCGCGGTGCCGACAGCGGTCAAGGCGAGCACGAACGCCGTGTTCCCGTCGTGCGGCCACAGCGCGAGCATGAAGCCGGCCGTCCCGAGGACGCCGACGCCGCCCACGACCAGTGACGGCAGTGGCCGCCGGTGCACGGCGAGGGTGAACAGCGCGACGAGCATGGCGCCGTCGGCGAGGATGCTGTACGTCGACAACGGCAGCAGCACCAACGCCAGCGCGAGCGGCCACCGGCGCCGGAACCACAACAGGGCGCAGCCGACGACGGTGAGGACCACCTCGACGAGCAGGGCGCCATCCGGTGTCGCCGGGTCGTCGCGCAGCACCAGAGCCCACAGCGCGCAGTACGTCAGCGCGCCGGCGAACAGGCAGCCGTCGACGACCCAGTCGCGCACACCGCGCCGTCTGGCCTCGAGACCTCCCACAGGCAGCAACGTACCCGGACCACACGGCCCGACCGTCAGGCTCGACCACGGCGGCGACCCAAGTACCTGACGCTCGATACCTCGGTCGCGGCGACACCGGTCACGACGCGACCATGGCCGTCGCGGGAGATCCCTCCGGCCGATACCCGCGCGACCGGCCCGCGCCTAGCGTCGTTCGAGGTACCCATCCCACGAAGGAGACGCGACCCATGACGGCAGGCGGACGACCGCCCACGACGGGACCCGACCGGTCGTCCGTGCACCGACCTGCGAGCGGCCGGCGCGTCGGGATGCTGCTGGCGCTCGGGGTGTTCCTCCTCGCGCCGATCACCGCCGAGTACCTCACCGGCTACGACAACACCGTGGGCCAGCCGCTGGAGCTGCTCGGCGGCTTGCTGATCCTCGGTCCGCTGTACGGCGCTCCCGCGCTGATCATCCGTGAGGTAGTGCGCCGCACCGGGCGCGGCTGGCCGAGCATCCTGCTGCTCGGCCTCGCGTTCGGCGTGGTGCAAGCCGGGTTGGTCGACCAGTCCCTGTTCAACACGTCCTACCGCGACATCGACTACTGGGACGACATGATGTGGCCCACGTACATCCCGGTGCTCGGCATCAGCGCGTACAACGCGATGACCTTCCTCATGGGGCACATGGTGTCGAGCATCGGCGCACCCATCGCGGTCGTCGAGTCGCTCGCTCCACGCCGCCGCACCACACCCTGGCTCGGCCCGATCGGGCTCGGCGTCGCCGGCCTGCTGTACGTCGCGGCGTCCGTGCTCGTCTACGACGACCACGTGAAGACCGAGCAGTTCCACGCCTCCGCCGGACAGCTGGTCGGCGCCACCGCCGTGGTCGTCGGCCTGGTGGTCACCGCGTTCCTCGTCGGGCGGCGGCCGAGGCCCCGGGTCGACCGCCGGGTCCCGCCGGCATGGCTGGCCGGCGTGCTCTCCGCGGTCGCACTCAACGGCGCGGTCATGCTGGCGCCGACCTGGCTCGCCGTCGCGGTCACCCTCGTGCCGACGGCGGGGCTCGCCGTACTCGTCGCCAGGTGGTCACGGTCGGACCGTTGGAGTCCTGGCCACGTACTCGCCCTGGCGGCCGGCGCGCTGCTCGCCCAGGCCGCGGTCGCGTTCACGGTCGATCCGCTGGGCGACGTCGCGCTGGTGCTCAAGCTCGCGCACAACGTGATCCTCGGTCTCGGGGTGGCCGGGCTGATCACGGCGGGGGCGCTCGCCCTGCGCCGGTCTCGACGGGGATCTTGTCCGGAGGCTCCGGGCCGCGACCGAGCCGACGCCTGACGACGCCGGCGAGCCGGACGCGGTACTCCTCGAGCGGCAGGAACGCCAGCATCATCACCAGGTGCGGCCAGAACGCGATGCCGATCGTCGCGAACACCGCGACGTGGAACAGGTACCACGCGCCGACAAGTCGGCGTCGCCACCTCTCCGGGACGAGGAAGATGACCGGCGAGGTCAGCTCGGCGAAGAACATGACGTACTGCATGACGTGCAGCGACCAGGGGATGTGCAGGAACAGCTCGCCGACCTCGGTGCCACGCCTGATCACGGCGCGGGACACGGTCGCGGAGTCGAGCCACTCCAGGCCGCCGAACCGCAGCTTCGCCCACGACGACAGGAAGTACGTGAAGATCGCGACGATCTGGACGGCGCGCAGCGCGAAGCCCGCGCCCTCGCTCCTGCGCCTGTCCGACAGGTGGGCGAGGCCGACCGTCGGGAGCAGCGCGAGGGCGAGAACGAAGTCGCCCCTGTCGTGGTCGACCTTGCCGTAGGCGAACGCCACGTACTGGTACCAGATCCAGCAGATCGCCACGGCCCAGCCGAAGAGCCGCGGGAACCTCCCGGTCATCGCCAGCAGGGCGAAGACGACCGACCCCCACTTCAGCACCTCGACGACGAGCACGCCCGCGGCGGGCAACTGGAGGTACTCGCCGACGAGCATCGGCTTGTACCAGACCGGGTCGGCCCAGCCGTGGTAGTAGCCGGACGTGTGGAGCACCAGCACGTCGATCGGCACGAACGCGTACACGAACAACCGCAGGATCGCGATCCTGGCGAGCGGGACGGGCGGGAAGAACCACCCACGGATCCGGCTCACGGGCTCTCGCCGTTCCACACCGCGAGCACCGTCGTACGGAGCTGGCCGGTGGGCGCGCCGTCGACGATGACCGACGAGCGCCTGACCAGCCGGACGTCGGTCCACTCCGGCGCGTCGGGCCGGAGCCGCTCGTGGCTCTGCGCCAGCGTGCCCAGGCGGTCGGGGTCGGCGACGATCTCCGGCACCTGACCCTCGATCTCGGCCCGGTTGAGCCCCACGTCGGACGGGTTGATCGCGGCGACGGTCCACTGCCGGCTCACGGTCGTCCGCACCTCGATGGACATCACCGACACCGCGCCGGTGGGCTTGGTCGCCGTGGCGAACATCCGCCACGGACCGAACGGCCACCAGTGGTCGTCGCCGACGAGTGACCCCGCGACGAACAGGGCGGAGACCACCAGGAGCACCACCGCGCGCCACGTCCGCGAGGCACGACCCAGAGCGACCGTCTCGACGGCCGCGTCCGCTCCTGGCCGCTCCCTCATCGAGGCGATGCTACGTGAGCGCCGTACGGCGTACTCCTGCGCGCGCCCGCCTCCGCTGACACCGGCGATCGGTTGCGCCATTCCAGGCGAGCGGACCGGTCATGCCGGTCGTGGCCGCGGGCGTCCTACGGTGGGAGGGCCCCGATGCCGCCCGGCCGGGGGGGGCCGGGCGCACACGACAGGACGGTGGTCCGATGTCCCTGGCCGGCCGCGGTGAGGCCTACATCTTCGATGCCGTGCGCACCCCGCGCGGGCGCGGCAAGCGCGGCTCGCTGCACGACGTGAAACCCGTCACGCTCGCCGCCGGGGTCCTCGAGGCCCTGGCGAGCCGTACCGATCTCGACACCTCCGTGGTCGACGACGTCGTGTTCGGCTGCGTGTCACCCGTCGGCGAGCAGGGCGGTGTCATCCCGCGCACGGCGGCGCTCGTCGCCGGCTGGGACCTCGACACCCCCGGCGTCCAGCTCGACCGCTTCTGCGCCTCGGGACTCGAGGCGGTCAACACCGCCGCGGCCAAGGTCCGCTCCGGCTACGAGGACCTCTCGGTCGCCGGCGGCGTCGAGTCGATGTCCCGCGTGCCGATGGGCTCCGACGGCGGCGCCTGGATCATCGACCCGGAGACCAACGCCGCGCTCGGCTTCGTCCCCCAGGGGATCAGCGCCGACCTCATCGCGACCAGGCACGGCTTCACCCGCGACGACGTCGACGCGTTCGCCCTGCACTCGCAGGAGAAGGCCGCGCTGGCGCGGAAGAAGGGGTTCTTCGACCGCTCGGTCGTGCCGGTGCTCGACCGCAACGGCCTGCCGCTGCTCGTCCAGGACGAGACGATCAGGCCCGACACGACGATGACCGGACTGTCGGCGCTCAAGCCGAGCTTCGCCGGTGTAGGCAAGGTCGGGTTCGACACCGTCGCGATCGACAGGTACCCCGACGTCGAGCGGATCGACCACGTCCACACACCGGGCAACTCCTCGCAGATCGTCGACGGCGCCGCCGCGATGCTCATCGGCAACGAGCACGCGGCCGAGAGCCTCGGCCTCACCCCGCGCGCAAGGATCCTCGCCACCGCGTCGGTCGGCACCGAACCGACGATCATGCTGACCGGGCCGATGCCCGCGACACGCAAGGCGCTGGCCCGCGCCGGGCTCGGCATCGACGACATCGACCTGTTCGAGGTCAACGAGGCGTTCGCCGCGGTCGTCCTGCTGTACGAGCGCGAGCTCGGCGTCCCTCCCGACCGGGTCAACGTCAACGGCGGCGCGATCGCGCTCGGCCATCCGCTGGGCGCGACCGGCTGCATGCTGCTCGGCACGCTGCTCGACGAGCTGGAACGGCAGGACCTGCGCCGCGGCGTCGCCACGCTGTGCGTCGGCGCGGGAATGGGCGTGGCGACTGTGATCGAAAGGGTCTGACGTGGGCACCGAGGCCATCAGGTACGAGGTCGACGGCGACCGCGTCGTCACGCTGACCATCGACCAGCCGGGACGCTCGGCGAACACCATGGACTCGGCGTACGCCGGCGCGATGGCCACCACGGTCGACCGCCTCGAGGCCGAGCGCGACGACGTCGCCGGCGTGATCGTCACCTCGGCGAAGAAGACGTTCTTCGCGGGCGGCGACCTCGACATGCTGTACGCGGTGACACCCGACCGCGCGGCGGAGTTCGGCGCGGAGCTGGCGAGGATCAAGGGCCAGCTGCGCCGACTCGAGACGCTCGGCCGTCCGGTCGTCGCCGCGCTCAACGGCACGGCACTCGGCGGCGGGTACGAGATTGCACTGGCCTGCCACCACAGGATCTGCGTCGACAACCGGAGCGTCAGGATCGGCCTGCCCGAGGTGACCCTCGGCCTGATCCCCGGCGGCGGAGGCATCACCCGGCTCGTCCGCCTGCTCGGCCTGGAGAAGGCGTTCCCGCTGCTCACCGAGGGACGCAGGCTGCGTCCCGCCGACGCCCTCGACGCCGGCCTCGTCGACGCGCTCGTCCCCGACCGCGACACGCTGCTCGCCGAGGCGAAGGCGTGGCTGCTCGCCCACCCCGACGCACGGCAGCCCTGGGACGCCGACGGCTACCGCATGCCGGGCGGCTCGCCCGCGAGCCCCACGATGTACCAGCTGCTCGCGGCCGCTCCCGCCCTGCTGCATGCCAGGACGCGGGGCAACTTCCCCGCACCGCTGGCGATCCTGTCGGCCGCCGTCGAGGGCGCGCTCGTCGACGTCGACACCGCCCTCACGATCGAGAGCCGCTACCTCACCAAGGTCGTCACCGGCCAGGTCGCGAAGAACATGATCGGCACGTTCTGGTTCCAGCTGAACGCGATCACATCCGGGCGATCGAGGCCGGACGGCGTCGAGCCTCGGCCCACACGCCGCCTGGGGGTGCTCGGCGCCGGCATGATGGGCGCCGGCATCGCCTACGTCAGCGCGCTCGCCGGCATCGACGTCGTGCTGAAGGACGTCGACCTGGCCAGGGCCGAGACCGGCCGGGCGAAGGTCGCGGCACTCCTCGACGAACGCGTCGCCAAGGGACCCCTCGGCGCGGACGACCGTGCGGCGATCGTCGCCCGGGTCACGCCGACAGGTGACGACGCCGACCTCGCCGGTTGCGACCTCGTCATCGAGGCGGTGTTCGAGGACCGCGCACTGAAGCACCGCGTGACGGCGGCCGCCGAGAGCCGGGTCGCGAACGACGCCGTCATCGCGTCCAACACCTCCACGCTGCCGATCACCGGCCTCGCCGAGGCGGTGCCCGACCCCAAGCGCTTCGTCGGGCTGCACTTCTTCTCGCCGGTGCACAAGATGCCGCTGGTCGAGATCATCCGCGGCGAGCAGACGAGCGACGAGACCCTCGCCCGCGCGTTCGACTACGTCCGGCAGATCGAGAAGACCCCGATCGTCGTCAACGACTCGCGCGGCTTCTTCACCTCGCGGGTGTTCGCGGCGTACGCGCTCGAGGGCATCGCCATGCTCGCCGAGGGCGTGCACCCCGCGCTGATCGAGAACGTCGCGCGACGTGCCGGCCAGCCCGTCGGCCCGCTCGCGGTCACCGACGAGGTCACGCACACGCTGATGTGGCACATCAGGGAGCAGACGCTCGCCGACCTGACCGCCGCCGGGCAGCCCGTCGAGGGCAACCACCTCGTCGACCACCCGGCCTTCGCCGTGGTCGACACGTTCGTCAACGAGCTGCGCCGCACCGGCAAGGCCGCGGGTGCCGGCTTCTACGAGTACCCGGACGAGGGACGCAAGCGCCTCTGGCCGGAGCTCGTCACCCGCTACCACCGCACCGACGCCGCCGTCCCCGAGCAGGACGTCCGCGACCGGCTGCTCTTCGCCCAGGCGATCGACACCGTGCGCTGCCTGGAGGCGGGCGTGCTCACCTCGGTCGCCGACGCCAACGTCGGCAGCATCTTCGGGCTCGGCTTCCCGGCCTGGACCGGCGGCGCGCTGCAGTTCGTGAACGCGCACGGCGTGGCGGCGTTCGTCGAGCGCGCCGACTACCTCGCCGACCGGTACGGCGACAGGTTCGCGCCACCCACCCTGCTCAGGGAGAAGGCCGCTCGCGGCGAGACCTTCTGAGTCCGCTTCCGCTGTCAGCGACCCTCAGCGAGGGCCGCGAGGCGGTCGAGCGAGGCCTGCAACTTGTCCGCCGTGGTCGCCCGAGCGCGCGGCATCCGATCCTCGTCGGTCAACCGGGTCCAGTCGTAGGTGTGCGTGACCCGCGTCGTCGACGCGTCGATCGGCTCGAGCTCCCATCGCCACAAGTGCCCCGGCGGTTCCCGACCCGGCTCGGCGGGTCTCCACGCGATGCGGTGGGGCTCGTCGAACTCGACCACGTGGTTCTCGCGAACCGCGTGGTCGATCGTCAGGGTCATCGTGAAGACGTCGCCGACCGCGCGGACCCGCTGGCCGGGAGGCGCCTCCGACAGGTTCTCGTTGCCGTCCCAGCGAGGCTGGCGGGTCGGGTCGGCGATGAATTCGAAGATCCGCCCGGCCTCGGCCGAGATCTCGCGGCTGGCGCTGACGACACGGGGCTCCTCGTGATGACTGGCCATCGCCCCATCGAACCACACGACGCCGACCAGCGGCCCGGTGTCACCGACCGTCGGAGCTCTCCGCCCGCTCCCGGTACGAGCCGGGCGTGGATCCCGTCCACCGCTTGAACGCACGGTGGAACGCGCTGGCCTCGGAGAACCCGAGGCGCGCCGCGAGCTGCTCGACGGGCTCGTCGCCGCGCACCAGTGCCGCCACCGCGGCATCGCGGAGCACGTCCTCGCGCACCGCGCGGAAGGACGTACCGTCGTCATGCAGCTTCCTGCGGACGCTCTGCTCGCTCAGTGCCAGGTCGGCCGCGACCTCGCGCAGGCTCCGCAGATGCCGCTGGCCGGGACGCTCGAGCAGGCGCCGCACCCGATCGGCGATCCTCGTGCCGTAGTCACGGCGGGCGAGCAGGCCCGCGGGTGCGTCGCGGAGGAAGAGGCGCAGCGACTGCTCGTCCTGGAGAATGGGCATCCGCAGCAGAGCGGCGTCGAACGCCAGGCTCGTGCGCGGCGCGTCGAACCGCGGCGCGCAGCCGAAGAGCAGGTCGTACTCCGCGCTGTGCGGGGGCTCCGGGTACGCGCAGTCGGTACGCCGCAACGGGATGCGGCGGCCGGTCGCCCAGCTGGAGAAGCGGTGCCAGATGACGAGGACCGACTCGGCGAGGAACCGGTCGGTGTCGTCCACCTGCACGTCGACGTCGACCCGTGCCTCGTCACCGTCGACGGACACGCTCATCCGCGGCGCACCGGGGAACAGCCGGTAGAAGGCGAAGCCCCGTCGCAGGGCCGAGCCGAGGTCGGCGCAGTGGATCGTCGCGTGGCACATCATCGCGAACGTCCCGCGCTTGCAGGGGATCGGTCCGAGCCCCATGAACTCGTCGTCGAGCACCTCCCACAGCGACCGGACGAGCGCGGTGAACTGCTCCGGCGTCACCCGGGCCCGCTGGTCGTCGAGCAGCGGCGTGGGGATGCCGGCGGCGCGCAGCAACGGGACGGGATCGACCCCGGCCCGCCTCGCGCCGGCCAGTGCGGCACTGACGTACCGTCCGCCGATCGTGCGCGAGTCCATACCCCGGAAGGTATCGGTTCGGTCAGGCAGGCGAGCGGAACCGCCATTGGCCCACCGGCCCCGCGGGCGCAACCTGGCCATGATGAAGAGGGCAGTGTGCCTTGGCGTGGTCTGACGAGCCGGAGGGCAGCGTGTCGAACCTGCGTGAGCGTCACTTCACCGCGGAGCAGCAGGAGTACCGGCGGGCGTTCCGCGACTTCGTCGAGCACGAGATCGTGCCGCGGCAGGCCGCGTGGGAGGAAGCCGGCATCGTCGACACCGACGTGTGGCGCCTCGCGGGCAAGCACGACTTCCTGCTGCCCTGGGCCGACCCTGCGTACGGCGGTCTCGGTCTCACCGACATCAGGTACGAGCAGGTCGTCATCGAGGAGCTGTGCCGCGCCAACGAGACCGGCTTCGGTTCGCCGGTGCACTCGGCGATCGTCGCGCCGTACCTCGACACGTACGGCACCGAGGAGCAGAAGCGCCGGTTCCTGCCGGGTGCCGTCTCGGGCGAGTCGATCCTCGCGATCGCGATCACCGAGCCCGACGCGGGCTCCGACGTCGCCGGCATGCGCACCACCGCGGTGGAGCACGACGACCACTGGGTGCTCAACGGCGCGAAGACGTTCATCTCCAACGGCATCAACGCGAACGTGTGCGTCGTCGCCGCCCGCACCGACCCCGGGCAGAGCCACGCCGTCGGACTGTTCCTCGTCGAGGCCGACACCCCGGGCTTCGGCCGCGGCCGCAAGCTCGACAAGCTCGGACTGCGCACCCAGGACACCGCGGAGCTGTTCTTCACCGACGCCCGCGTGCCGAAGGCCAACGTGCTCGGCGACCCGCGCGAGGGCTTCAAGGCGATCATGTCCATGTTCGCCCAGGAACGTCTCATCATCGCGATGGGCAGCGCCGCGGGTGCTGAGGCCGCGCTCGACATGACCCTGGCGTACGTCCGCGAGCGGCAGGCGTTCGGCCGGTCCATCGGCAAGTTCCAGAACACCAGGTTCACCCTGGCGTCGGCGCGTACCAAGATCGACGCCGCGTACGCCCTCGTCGACCGGTGCACGCTCGCGCACGTCGAGGGGGAACTCAGCCCTCAGCAGGCGGCCGAGGCGAAGCTGTTCGCGAGCGAGACGCTCGGCGAGGTCGTCGACGACTGCGTCCAGCTGTTCGGCGGCTACGGCTACATGTGGGAGTACCCGATCACCAAGATGTACGCCGACGCCCGCATCCAGCGCGTCTACGCCGGCACGTCGGAGATCATGCGGGAGGTCATCGGCCGCTCGATGGACCTGTGACCTGCGCCCCACCAGCCCTCCCGGCGTTGCGGCGTGCCGGCGAACGGTGGTGAGGTAGACGACATGCCAGGACCGTTGCAGGGCCTCCGCGTCGTCGAGCTCTCCAACCTGGCACCGGTGCCCTTCGCCTGCATGATGCTGTCCGACCTCGGTGCGGAGGTGCTCAGGATCGACCGTGCGGCGCACGTGTCGTCGATGCCGTACGACGCGGCCGGTGACGCGCTCGCCCGCGGCCGCCGCTCGGTCGGCGTCGACCTGAAGACCCCCGACGGCCGCGAGGTGCTGCTGCGGCTCGCCGGGTCCGCGGACGTCCTCATCGAGGGCTACCGGCCCGGCGTGTGCGAGCGCCTCGGGATCGGGCCCGCCGACTGCCTGGCCCGCAACGCGCGGCTCGTCTACGCACGGCTCAGCGGCTGGGGCCAGGAGGGTCCACTCGCCACGTCGGCGGGACACGACATCGACTACCTCGCGGTCTCCGGTGCGCTGTGGCCGATCGGTCCGAGTGGCCAGCCGCCGACCCCGCCGCTCAACTACGTCGCCGACTTCGGCGGCGGCGGCATGCTCGCCGTCGTCGGCATCCTCGCCGCACTGCATGAACGCGGCCGGTCGGGCACGGGCCAGGTCGTCGACGCCGCGATGGTCGACGGCGCCGCACTGCTGTCGACGGCCGTCCACGGCTACCGCGCGGGCGGCATCTGGAACGACGAACGCGGCACCAACCCGCTCGACGGCAGTGCACCGTTCTACCGCTGCTACGCCTGCGCCGACGGCGCGTACGTCGCGGTCGGCGCCATCGAGCCGCAGTTCTACGGCGCCCTGCTCACCGGGCTCGGGCTCGACCTCGACAGCCTCCCCGACCAGTACGACCGCGACTGGTGGCCGGAGATGGCCGAGCACCTGGGCCGGGAGTTCGCGACCAGAACGAGGGACGAGTGGGTCGGTGCCTTCGCCGGCACCGACGCCTGCGTCGCCCCCGTCCTCACGCCGGGCGAGGCGCCCGAGCACGAGCACAATGCCGAACGCGGAACGTTCGTCGACGTGGGCGGGCAGATTCAGCCCGGCGTCGCGCCCCGGCTGTCCCGCACCCCCGGACGCGTCCAGGGACCACCTCCCCGGGCCGGTCAGCACACGGCGCAGGCTCTCGGCGACTGGGGGTTCACCGAGAACGAGGTCGCCGACCTCCTGGCCGCAGGCACCGTACGCTGAGACGCGTGCGGCAACTCGTCATCGAGCCCGCGTCCGGCGAGGACGTGACGGCCTACCTTCGGATGCGCGACGAGGCCGCGGAACAGATGGTCGCCCGCGGGATCGTGCAGTGGCGGCCCGGCGAGCTCACCGAGGACGCGTTGCGCCGGTGGGCCGTCGACGGCGAGATCTTCGCGGCGCGACTCGACGGCACGCTCGTCGGCGGGCTGTTCGTCATGTGGTCCGACCCCGTCTTCTGGGGCGACCGCGACGACAAGGCGGGATACACGCACGGCCTGCTGGTCGACCGGCGACTCAAGGGCGAGGGGCTCGGCCGCCGGCTGCTGGCGTTCGCCGAGGAGCACATCAGGGACAGTGGGCGGGCGCTGTCGCGCCTCGACACCGTGACGACCAACGCCGTCCTTCGCGGCTACTACCGTGCGGCCGGGTACCGCGAGGTGGGCGAGCGCACGTTCGAGGGCGGGAAGGTCCTGGCCCACGGCGCCCCGATCGGCGCGGTCACGCTGTTCGAGAAGTCCTTGTAGCCGCGGTGGCGCAGCTCACCGGTGGTCGGGCCCTCGTCGCGGCGCTCGCCGCGCACGAGGTCGACACCGTCTTCGGCATCCCGGGCACGCACAACCTCGCCGTCTACGCCCACCTCGGCGCGTACGGGATCCGGCACGTCACGCCGCGGCACGAGCAGGGTGCGGGATTCGCCGCTGACGGGTACGCGCGGGTCACGGGCTTCCCCGGGGTGGTGCTCACGACCACGGGACCGGCGGTCCTCAACGCCGCGACCGCGATCGCGCAGGCGTACTCCGACTCCGTGCCCGTGCTGCTGGTCTCGCCCGGCATGCCGCTCGACCACCCCGCAACGGGCAACGGCTACCTGCACGAGGTGAAGGACCAGAGCGCGGCACTCGCGGCCCTGACGGCAGGCAGCGAACGCGTGACGAGCGTCGCCGAGATCCCGGTGGCGGTCGCCGGCGCGTTCGCCGCGATGTCGACCGGCAGGCCGCGGCCGCGCCACCTCGAGATCCCGCTCGACCTGCTCGACGAGTCCGCGGACGTCACTGTCGTCCCGCCGATCCCCGCGCCCCGGCCCGCGGTCGAGGACGGGGACGTGCGCGGAGCCGCCGAGCTGCTCGGCTTCGCGCTGCGTCCCGGCATCGTCGTCGGCGGGGGAGCGCGTGGCGCGTGCACCGAGGTACGGCGGCTGGCCGAACGGCTCGACGCCCCGGTCGTCGCCACGGTGGGCGGCAAGGGTGTGCTCCCCGAGGACCACCCCCTGGCACTCGGGACGGGCCTGCACCACGCGAACGTCGCGGAGTTCGTGCGCGACTGCGACGTCGTGCTCGCCGTCGGCACCGAGCTCGCGCCGGCCGACCTGTGGAACGGCCCGCTGCCGGCGCCCGAGCTGCTCGTCCGCGTCGACATCGATCCGGCGCAGATCACCGCCAACGCGCTGCCCGACGCGGCCGTCGTCGGTGACGCGGCGCTCGTCCTGCGCGCGCTCGTCGCCGCCCTCGGCCCGCGACCGCAACCGGGTCGGCGCCGCGCCGCCGCGACCAGGGACGCCGGGCGCGCCGAGACCTGGCGCGCGCGTATCGAGGACGACGCGCGTGCCGACGGCAGGCGCTGGCTCTCCCTGCTCGACGTCCTCCACGACGCACTCGAGCGCGACGGCATCCTCGTCGGCGACAGCGCGATGGTCTGCTACTACGGCGCCATCGCGAACATGCCGCGGTACCACCCGCGTACCTTTCTCTACCCGACCGGCCTCGGCACCCTCGGGTACGGGCTGCCGGCAGCCATCGGCGCGATGGTCGGCTGGCCGGACGTCCGCGTGCTCGCGCTCCACGGCGACGGCGGGTTCATGTTCACCGCGCCCGAGCTCGCGACGGCCGCCGAGCTGGGGCTCCCGTTGCCGGTCGTCGTCGTCGACAACGGCGGATACGGCGAGATCCGGCACGAGATGCGCGGCCGCGGCGACCGCCCCGTCGCCGTCGACTTCGCGCCGGTCGACTTCGTCGGCCTCGCCCGCTCGCTCGGCTGCCACGGCGAGCACGTCGACGGCCCGGCCGAGCTCGCACCGGCCCTGGAGCACGCCTTCGCAGCCGACCGGCCCACGGTGCTGCACATCGAGGAAGAGAAGTAGGAGAGGCAGGCGATGAGCGCAGGAGCTGAGGAGCACGCCGCAGGTAGGGGTCGCGGTGACCGTCGGACCGGGCCGGGCGTCGTCGCGACACCTGCCGAAGGCGAGCGACGAAGCGGGCGCGGTGAGGCGCAGACGGAGCCGCTGGTCCAGGTCACGTGGACCGACCCGGTCACGGGTGCCAAGGGCTACCTCGTGCTCGACACGCTCGTCCGCGGCATCGCCAGCGGCGGGCTCCGGCTGCGCAAGGGCTGCACGCTCGACGAGGTGCGCGGCCTCGCCCGGGGGATGGCCCGCAAGGAGGCACTCGTCTACGACCCGGCCGACCGGTACATCCCGCTCGGCGGCGCCAAGGGCGGGATCGACGTCGACCCCGACGACCCGGACAAGCAGGCGGTGCTGCACCGCTTCCTCCGCGACCTGCTCCCGACCGTCAGGGAGCAGTGGTGCCTCGGCGAGGACTTCGGCGTCCGGCAGGACATGCTCGACGCGGTCTTCGCCGACCTCGGCGTCCCGTCGACGGTCGAGCCGCTCTTCGCCAGGATCGACGACGCACCGGCCGCGCGCAGACGGATGAAGGAGGCCTTCTCCGTCGACGTCGACGGCGTGCGGCTCGACGAGCTCGTCGGCGGCTACGGCGTCGCCGCCGCCGCGGCCGCGTACCTCGAGACCGCCGGCCGTGACCTGCGCGGGTCGACCGCCGTGGTGCAGGGCTTCGGCTCGATCGGCGGAGGAGCCGCGCGCTACCTCGCACGCGGCGGTGCCTCGGTCGTCGCGGTCGCCGACCGCGAGGGCCTGATCGTCGACGAGTCCGGGCTGGACGTCGAGGAGCTGCTCAGGGCACGCGACCCTGGCGGCCGCATCGACAGGTCGCGTCTCACCGGCGTCACCCTGCGACCGGGAGAGGACTGGCTCGACGTGCCCTGCGACGTTCTCGTACCGGCCGCGGTCTCGTACGTCATCCAGGGCGCGGACGCCGACCGGGTGCGCGCCGGCGTCGTCGTCGAGGGCGCCAACATGCCGACACTGCCCGACGCCGAGGTCGCGCTCACCGCACGGGGCGTGCCGGTGGTGCCGGACTTCCTCGCCAACGTCGCCACCAACGCGTGGTGGTGGTGGCTGGTCTTCGGCGACGTCGAGCCCACGCCCGCGTCGTCGTTCGACAAGGTCACCACGACCATGAGGCGACTCGTCACGACCGTCGTGCGCGACGCCGCCGGGTCGGGCACCACGCTGCGCGAGGCCGCGCTCGCGCTCGTGGAGCGCAACCGCGCCGAGCTCGCCCGCCGGTACGGCGACTGAGTCACGGCCCGAAATCCGGTGGTGGTCGCGCGACCGCTGCCGCAGACTTGGGGTCCCGTGGGCCACGTAGAAGCGGCGCGACTGCGCCAGATGCTGCCGGACGGACGCGTCCTGTACGACGACGTCTCGTTCCGCGTCGGCGACGGCAGTACCGTGGCCCTGGTCGGCGCCAACGGCTCTGGCAAGACCACGCTCCTGCGTACCGCCGCGGGCGACCTCGACCCGACCTCCGGCGCGGTGAGCAGCAGTGGCGGGGTCGGTGTCATGCGGCAGTTCATCGGCTCCATCCGCGACGCCTCGACGGTCCGCGACCTGCTGGTGAGCGTCGCGCCCACGGCGGTGCGCGACGCCGCCCACGAGCTCGACGCGGCGGAGCTCGCGATGCTCGACACCGACGACGAGCCGACCCAGCTGCGCTACGCGAGCGCGCTCGCGGCCTACGCGGACGCGGGCGGGTACGACACCGAGGTCAGGTGGGACACCTGCTGCACGAGCGCACTCGGCAAGCCGTTCGAGCAGGTCAGGTGGCGTGAGATACGCACCCTGTCCGGCGGCGAGCAGAAGCGGCTCGCTCTCGAGGCGCTGCTCCGCGGCCCCGACCAGGTGCTGTTGCTCGACGAGCCCGACAACTACCTCGACGTCCCCGCCAAGGAGTGGCTCGAGGACGTGCTGCGCGCGACGAAGCAGACGGTGCTGTTCGTCTCCCACGACCGCGAGCTGCTCGCCCGTACCGCCGACCGGATCGTCACGGTCGAGGGTGGCACGGCGTGGGTGCACGGCGGCGGGTTCGGCACCTACGACGACGCCAGGCAGGCGCGGCACGACCGGATGGACGAGGTCAGGCGCCGCTGGGACGAGGAGCACGCCAGGCTCAAGCAGCTCGTCGCCACCATGAAGCAGAAGGCGTCGTACAACTCCGACATGGCGAGCCGCTACCAGGCGGCGCTCACCCGGCTGCGCCGCTTCGAGGCCGGCGGCCCACCGCAGAAGCGGCCACCCGCGCAGCGCATCAGGATGCGACTCGCGGGTGGCCGCACCGGCGTACGTGCCGTCGTCTGCGAGGGCCTCGCGCTCACCGGCCTCACCTCACCGTTCGACACCGAGGTCAGGTACGGCGAGCGCGTCGCGGTCCTCGGCGCCAACGGCACGGGCAAGTCGCACTTCCTGCGCCTCCTCGCCGGCTGGGCCGATATCGACGGGACGGCGCGGCCGGACGCGGTGGCGCACACGGGCGCGTGGAAGCTCGGCGCCCGGGTGGTGCCCGGCCACTTCGCGCAGACGCACGAGCGCCCCGACCTCGTCGGGCGCACTCCGGCCGAGGTGCTGTGGCGCGACCATTCGCTGCAGCTGCACGACGCGATGCACGCGCTCGCCAGGTACGGGCTCGCGCCGAGCGGCGAGCAACCGTTCGACACGCTGTCGGGCGGCCAGCAGGCGCGGCTGCAGATCCTGCTGCTCGAGCTGTCCGGCTCCACGCTGCTACTCCTCGACGAGCCGACCGACAACCTCGACCTGGAGAGCGCCGACGCGCTGGAGCAGGGCCTCGCCGAGTACCAGGGCACCGTGCTCGCCGTCACCCACGACCGGTGGTTCGCCAAGGGCTTCGACCGCTACCTGGTGTTCGGCGGCGACGGCACGGTCCGCGAGACACCCGAGCCGATCTGGGAGCCCGGCGGCTGACCGCTTGACTTCGAGTGCGCTCCAACCTCCAGCATCGGAGGCGACACGAGAGGGAGTGCACATGGAGCAACGCCAGCTGGGCCGGTCGGGTCCGGTCGTCTCGCGGCTCGCCTTCGGGGCGATGATGTTCGGCGGCGTGACGGACGAGAAGGTCGCGCGGCTGATGCTCGACGCGTTCGTCGACGCCGGTGGGACGCTCGTCGACACGGCCGACCTCTACGGCACGTCGGAGAGCATGATCGCGGGCTGGCTCCGCGCCCGTCCAGGGGCACGCGAACGCGTCGTCCTCGCGACGAAGGGCCGGTTCGCGATGGAGGGGCAGCCGGGCGCGAGCCTCGCACCCGCGTACCTGCGGACGGCGCTCGACGCCAGCCTCGACCGCCTCGGTGTCGACCACATCGACCTGTACCAGCTGCACGGGCCGGACGCCGACACCCCGCTCGAGGACACCGCCGCGTTCCTCGCCGAGGCGGTGGCGTCGGGCAACGTCGGGTACGTCGGGGTGAGCAACTTCCCCGGCTGGCTGTTCACCAAGCTGAGTCGCCTGCTCGCCGAGAACGGCGGGCCGCCGCTGGTGGCGCACCAGGTGCAGTACAGCCTGCTGGCCCGTGCGGTCGAGTGGGAGGTCGTCCCGGCCACCGTCGACGCGGGCGCCGGCTCCCTCCTGTGGGGACCGCTCGGCCAGGGCTGGCTTACCGGCAAGTACCGCAGGGACGAGCCGCCGGCACCGGACACCCGCGTCGCCGGCGCCGACGACGAGCACCTGGAGTCCTGGCACCGCCGCGACACCGATCGGATCTGGGCGATCGTCGACCAGGTCGTCAAGGTCGCCGCCGACCTCGGCCTGACCCCCGGACAGGTGGCGGTGGCGTGGGCGGCGGACCGGCCGGGCGTCACGGCGCCGATCGTCGGAGCGCGGAACGTCGAGCAGCTGACCGACAGCCTCGGTGCCGCGGACGTCCACCTGCCCGCCGAGGTCAGCGCGGCGCTCGACGAGATCAGCTCCCCGCCGGCGCCGCAGTACCCGTACCCCTGGGTCGAGGAGATCAGCCATTGGCACGACTGAGGAGGCGAGAGACGATGGTCCACATGGTTGACGTGGAGCAGATCGGCGACCCGGACGGCATCGGCACCTGTGGCATCGGCGAGGACGTCGCCGCGATGGACGTCCCGCACCCGCTCACCGTGAGCGAGGTCGCCGAGCGCATCGGCCTGTCCGCGCACACCCTGCGGTGGTACGAGCGGATCGGCCTGCTCGACCAGGTCGCCCGCGACGCCCCGGGCCACCGCAGGTATACCCGGCCGGACATCGAGTGGCTCCTGCTGCTCACCCGGCTCCGGGCCACCGGCATGCCGGTGCGCGACATGCAGCGCTACGCCGACCTCGTCCGCGCCGGCGACTCGACGTCGCAGGAGCGCCGCGAGCTGATGGAGGCGCACCGCGACCGGGTGGAGGAACACATCGCCGAGCTGAGCCACCACCTCGCGGTCATCGACCACAAGGTGCGTGTCTACCGGATGCACGAGCAGCAGCTGCGCGTCGGCTGAGCCCGGCTGCCTCCTAGCCGGCCTCCTTCGCCGCCTCGACCGCGGCGAAGGTGTCGAGGATGCCCGCACCGACGGCGTTCTGCTCCCTGCTGCAGCCACCCGCGCCGGGTCCGAGCGCCGCCTCCTGGGTCGTGGAACGCAGGATCTGGGCGGTACGCGTGACGTCGCCCTTGAGCTCCGGGTTGGCCGACCACATCAGCGCCACCGCGCCGGCGACGTGCGGGCCTGCCATCGACGTGCCGTCGAGGTAGCCGTACGTGTCACCGGGGAGGGCGGACAGGACGCGTTCACCGGGAGCGGCGATGTCCGGCTTGGTGCGGTCGCTGCCGTCGACCGTCACCGGACCGCGGCTGGAGAAGCTCGAGACGTTGCCGTTGCTGTTCACCGCGCCGACCGAGAACG
This sequence comes from Streptosporangiales bacterium, assembly GCA_009379955.1. Taxonomy (NCBI): domain Bacteria; kingdom Bacillati; phylum Actinomycetota; class Actinomycetes; order Streptosporangiales; species Streptosporangiales bacterium. The sequence goes on from WHST01000016.1 coordinate 38,113, forward strand.
AGTCCTGGTAGATCGCGATCGGGTCCTTCACCGAGCTGCAGGTCGGCCCGTCGTTGCCCGCCGACGCGACGACGAAGATGCCAGCGGCGGTCAGCCCGCGCACGGCGGGCCCGAGCACGTTGGCGTCGCACCCCTCGACCGGCGGGCATCCCCACGAGTTGTTGAGCACGTCGGCCGCCCGCGCCGGGTCACCGTCCTTCAGGGGGTCGCCGTCCTGCGGGAACGGGGCGAGCATGAACTGCATGCAGTCGAGGTAGAGCGCCGGGTTGGCCATGTTGCGGCCGAGGTTGACGCAGCCGATCCACTTCGCCTCGGGAGCCACGCCGACGTCGTCGCCCACCGCGCTGCCCAGGGTGTGCGTGCCGTGGCCACCGTGGTCGGTCGGCGACGTGCTGTCGAACCACGGGTCGAGCCAGTTGTAGTCGTCCTCGCCGTCCTTGCCGCGGTACGAGTCCGCGAGGGCGCGGTGGTCCCCGTCGACGCCGGAGTCGGACTGCCCGACCACGACGCCCTGACCACGGGCCCCGAGCTGGCTCCAGGTGTCGTCGGCGCGGATCATGGTGAGGTTCCAGTCGGGCCGGTCCGGCGCACGCTCGCTGCCGCGGTCCTCCGGCACCTCGCGCACCGGGCGCAGCCGCGGGCTGTCGAGCACCTTCGCCACCTCGTCGCGGGACTCCAGCCACGGCCGCAGCTCGGCACCCGCGTGCACCTCGACGGCGTTGACCAGGTAGTACGGCGTGTAGTCGACGCCGATCCCGTCGAGCGCCTCACGTAGCGGCGCCTGGGTGCGGTCGGCCTGGGCGACCAGCCGGTCGTACACCGCCGTGCGCCTGGCCTCGAGATCGGCGCCGGTCCCGCCGGTGAGCCGCGCCTGGTCCTTCAGCACCACGAACAGCCGCTCTCCGTCCATGCCGGTCTGCCCACCGACGACGTAGACACCGCCGGCGAGCAGGAGCGCCACGACGGCCACGACGGCACCCACCACGCGAGAACGCAGGAGCCCGGCGAGCACGGCGAGCACGCCGCTGCCCACGAGCCCGGCGACGATCGCGAGGCCCATCGCGAGGAACATGTACTTGAGCACGTCCTCGATCCCCAGCCCACTGGTGAGGCCGAGGATGGCCGCCATCTCGACCTCGTCGGGGTCGAAGAACGCCAGCGGACCGAAGGCCGCCACCGCGACGCCGACGAGCGTGGGCAGCCGGTGCGGCGCCGCGTACGACGCGGCCGCGCAGGCGAACACGACCGCGGGCACGCTCACGGCGAGCAGCAGTCCCATGGCCCGCGGCGACACGGCCGCGACGAGCACGACCACGGTCACGCCGCCGGCCAGCCCGCCGACGATCGCGTTGCTCGGCCTCTTCCACGCGGTGGCGAGCTCCCGCCAGACCGGGGCGAGCAGCACCGCCGACAGCCACCCGAGCGCGACGGCGAGGAGCGCGGCGACCACCGTCTCGACGAGCCCGCCGAGGTAGCCGAAGAACGCCCACGGCACCACGATGACGAGCCCCGCCGCCGCGGCGACCGCCGTGCCGCCGTCGCCGCCGCCACGTGGCGACCGGAACGGGCCGAGCCGCGACAACACGAACGCCACCACCGCACAGGCGGCGGCGAGCACGAGCATCGCCAGCACGCTCCGCGGACTCGCCAGCAGGCGCACGGGACTCGTGACGACGACGACCGTCGCGGCCAGGGTCCACGCGCGGGCGACGGCCCGGGCACGCGGGTGGCCGACGAGCCGCCACACCAGGAGCGACGGCACGCCGACGAGGACGCCGAGGGCGAGGGTCGTGCCGAACCAGAGCGCCCCGTTCTCCTCGCCTGGGGTGTTCTGGTCGGCGCCCCAGGCGACGAGCTGTCCGACGACGGCGACGGCCACGGCGAGGACGCCGATGAGCGCCAGCCCCACCGCCGCCCCGGTGCCACCCGACCCGCGGGACCGGCCGTCGTCCTGCTGCCGGTACGAGGTCGGTGCGGGCGGCGGCGGCAACGGGCCCCAGGTCAGCGGCGGCTCGTCCCCCGGCCCGTACGGGCCTCCGCCGGGGACGTACGGCGGGTGGTTCGACATGCCCTGGAGCGTATCTGCCGGGCCCGGGCCCGCGGGTCCTTCGGGTCGGACCTGGGGACGGTGACGGGTCCTGGGCTCAGGACGGCAGGTCGTCCTGCTCGGCCGCCCAGCGGCGCAGCTCGTCGCGGGCGCGGTCGGGGCCGAGCGGGCCGTGCTCGAGCCGGAGCTCGAGGAGGTGACTCAGCGCCCTGCCGACCACGGGTCCCGGGCGAACGCCGAGCTCCGCCATGACCTCCGTGCCGTCGAGGTCGGGACGGATGCTGGAGATCTCCTCCTCCTCGGCCAGCCGGGCGATCCGTTCCTCGAGGTCGTCGTACGCCTTGGCCAGGCGCTGGGCCTTGCGCTTGTTGCGGGTGGTGCAGTCGGCGCGCGTCAGCTTGTGCAGCCGGTCCAGCAGGTCGCCCGCGTCGCGCACGTACCGGCGGACGGCCGAGTCGGTCCACTCGCCCTCCGCGTAGCCGTGGAAGCGCAGGTGCAGCTCGACGAGCGTGCACACGTCGTTCACAAGATCCTTGGGGAAGCGCAGCCTGGTGAGCCGCGTGCGTGTCATCCGCGCGCCGACGACCTCGTGGTGGTGGAAGCTGACCCGCCCGTCGGGCTCGTGCCTGCGGGTCTGCGGCTTGCCGATGTCGTGCAGCAACGCGGCGAGGCGCAGCACCAGGTCGGGACCGCCCGAGCCCTCGAGGTCGATGGCCTGGTCGAGCACCGTGAGGGAGTGCTCGTAGACGTCCTTGTGCCGGTGGTGCTCGTCGATCTCCAGCCGCATGCCGGGGACCTCGGGCAGCACCTGCTCGGCGAGCCCGGTGTCGACGAGGAGCTCGAGCCCCTTCCTCGGCTCCGCCGTGCACACGAGCTTGGTCAGCTCGTCGCGGATCCGCTCGACCGAGACGATGGCGAGGCGGTCACGCATGTCCGTCATCGCGGCGACGACCCCGGGGTCGACGGTGAAGCCGAGCTGCGCGGCGAACCTCGCGGCACGGAGCATGCGCAGCGGGTCGTCGTCGAACGAGTCCTCGGGCCGGCCGGGCGTCCGCAGCCGGCCGGCCGCGAGGTCGTCGAGGCCCCCGTACGGGTCGAGCAGCGGCTCCGCGGGACGCAGGGGCATCGGCACCGCGATGGCGTTGACGGTGAAGTCGCGCCTGGCCAGGTCGGCGACGAGCGAGTCGCCGAACCGCACGTCGGGCTTCCGCGAGTCGCGGGTGTACTCCTCACTGCGGTACGTCGTGACCTCGAGCTTGTAACCGCCCTTGTGCAGGCCGACCGTGCCGAACGCCATGCCGACCTCCCACGTGGAGTCGGCCCATGGCCCGGCGATCGCGAGGATGTCGTCAGGCCGGGCGTCGGTCGCGAAGTCGAGGTCGTCTCCCAGCGTGCCGCGCAGCGCGTCGCGGACGGATCCCCCCACCAGCGCCAGGTCGTGTCCCGCGGCGGCGAAGCGCCGGCTCAGATCGTCGGCGACCGGCGCGACGCGCAGGAGCTCTGCGACGGCGCGCTGCTGCGCACGGGTGGGCGGCGACCCGTTCGGGATGGAGGACACGGCAGCCAAGCGTAGTTGGGCGGTTCCGGCCGCGCGCCGGGGTCGCGGTCTCGGTGGCCGTCCGGGCGCCATCTACCATCGGACACGTGTCAGCAAGGCGTCGTCCGCACCCCCCGGGTCCGGCTCACCGCCGTCATCGCCCCGTCGAGGAGGTGTCCGCGGGAGGCCTGGTCGTCGACCCGGGTGATGGCTCGCCGAGAGCCGCGCTCATCGCCCGGCGGGTGCGTGGCGGGGGCTACCTGTGGGCACTGCCGAAGGGCCACATCGAGCAGGGGGAGTCGGCCGAGGACGCCGCACTCAGGGAGATCACGGAGGAGACGGGCATCGTGGGCCGGCTGATCCGGCCGATCGGCACGATCGACTACTGGTTCGTCTTCGACCACAGGAAGATCCACAAGACCGTGCACCACTACCTCGTGCTGGCGACCGGCGGCGAGCTGTCCGCCGACGACATCGAGGTCGACGACGTCGCCTGGGTCCCGCTCGACGAGGTCCCCGCCCGCCTCGCGTACGCCAACGAGCGCGACCTCGTGACCCGCCACGCCGACCTGCTGGAGGGCATCACATGAGGACGACATGGCGTGTCCTGCTCGCCGGGGTCGTCGCGGCGACCGTGGTCGCGCCCGGTCTCGTCCTCGACACCACCCCCGCCGAGGCCGCGCGGGAGCCCGCGATCACCGTCACCAGCGTCACCCCCAACGCACCGGGACCGAAGGACACCCTGCGCATCACCGGCACGGTGAGCAACCCGGGCAAGCGCCCGCTCACCGACGTCACCACCAGGCTCAGGTACGGCAGCCTGCCGCTCGTCAGCCGCGAGCAGGTCAACGAGCACGCCACCGCACCGGACGCGCCGACCGGCAACCCCGTGTACGGTCACGACGCCGAGCTCGGCACCGTACGCCCGCGTGGCGACCGCCAGTTCGAGCTCGCGGTCCCCGTGCGCAACCTGTACCTCGGCGGGTTCGGTGTCTACCCGATCACCGTCGAGGCCTTCACCTCCGACGGCACGAGCCTCGCCGTCCAGCGCACCTTCATCGTCAACACCCCGGACGACAAGGGCGCGATCCCGCAGGCCACCCGTATCGGCTGGCTGATGCCGCTCGTCGACCGTCCGCACCGGCAGGCGGGCACGACGTTCGAGGACGATCTCCTCGCGAGATCGATGGCACCGGACGGACGGCTCGGCAGGATCGTGGCCGGGGGCGGGAGCGCCTCCGCGGCGGACGTCCCGCTGACCTGGGCGGTCGACCCCGGCGTCCTCCACGACGCACAGACGATGGGCGCGGGGTACCGGGTCAGGTCCGGCAACGAGGTCGTCACGGGCACCGGCGGCCCGGCGGCGTCGGACTTCCTCGCCAGGCTCACCTCGGCCACCGAGGGCGACGACGTCGTCGCGTTGCCGTACGCCGACGTCGACACGGTGGCACTGACGCGCGCCGGACTCTCCGGCGACATCACCACGGCGCAGAGCAGGGGCGAGGAGGTCACCGGCGAGGCACTCGGCGTCACCCCGTCGCGCGGCATGACCTGGCCACCGGACGGTCTCGCCGACCAGAAGGCGCTCAACGCCCTGGCCTCGACGGGCGCCCGCACGGCGGTGCTCCGCGACACGGCGCTGCCCCTGGCGGAGCAGCAGACCTACACCCCCGACCCGGTCGCGTCCGTCAGAACGACGAGCGGCAAGGTCACCGTGCTGCTCGCCGACTCGACGCTCAGCGACATCGTCGGCTCGGCCACGAGCAGGCCTGGCAGCGCGTCGCTGGCCGAGCAGCGCTTCCTCGCCGAGACCGCCCTGATCACCGCCGAGCGACCGAACACCTCCCGCGGTCTCGTCATCGTCCCGCCGCGCGACTGGAACCCGCCCGACAACCTCGCCAGCAGCCTGCTCGCCGACACCGCCGAGGTGCCGTGGCTGGCCCCGACCTCGCTCCAGGATCTGAGCGAGACGCCGCAGGACGAACCGCCGACCCGGCAGCGCCTGACATACCCGTCCCGCGCCAAGAAGGCCGAGCTCAGCCAGAACTACCTCGACGGGGCGCGCCGCGTGCACGGCTCGCTCAACAGGTACGCGACGATCTTCACCCGGCTGCCGTCGCGGATCGAGGACTACAACCTCGCCATCCTGCGGGCCGAGTCGACCGCGTGGCGCACCCGCCGCGCCCGTGGCCAGGCGACGCTCGTGACGGTCGCGTCGGCGGTGGAGCGGCAGCGCCGCCGGGTATCCGTCGAGCAACCGGGCGGGCTGTCGCTGGCCAGCTCGGAGGGATCGGTGCCGCTCAACGTGCGCAACGGGCTCGACGAGCCGGTCACCGTGCAGCTGCGCGTCCTCTCCGCCAACCCCGGACGCATGTCGGTGGGCGACCTGCCGAACAACGGCAGCCTCACGATCCCGCCACGGCAGCGGGTCACCGTGCAGGTGCCGATGAGCACCGTCGCCAGCGGCGTCGTCGAGGTGAGCGCGCAGCTGCTCACCGCCGACGATTACGTCTACGGCCCGACCAGGACGTTCACCGTCACCTCGACGGCCTACGGCAGCGTGGCGATCATCATCACCAGCGTCGCCCTCGTCTTCCTCTTCGCCGGCTCCGGCTACCGCGTGGTCAGGCGCGTCCTCGCCGCGCGGCGCGGGCGAGCGACCGGCGGAGGGGCCCGATGACCGTGCAGGACCCACCGCAGGACGACACCCAGGCGGCCCCGGCCGACACCACCGACAGCCTCGTGCGATCGAGTGCGGTGATGGCCGCAGGCACCCTCGTCTCCCGCATCACGGGGTTCCTCCGCGTCATGGTGATCGCGGCGGTGCTCGGCAGCTCGCCGCTGTCCAACGCGTACAACACCGCGAACAACGCCCCGTTCTCGCTCTACGAGCTGCTCCTCGGCGGTGTGCTCTCCGCGGTCCTCGTCCCGCTCCTCGTCCGGGAGAACAAGCGCGACCGGCGCGAGGGCGACCTCTACGCTCAGCGCCTGCTCACGCTCGTGGTGCTCGTCCTGGTCGGCCTGACGGTGCTGAGCGTCCTCGGCGCCCCGCTGATCCTCGACCTGATCGCGAATCGCATGGCCGGGTCCCAGCGCGAGATCGCGGTCGCGTTCCTCCGGTACTTCCTGCCCCAGGTCCTGTTCCTCGGCATCGTCGCCGTGGTCGTGGCGATCCTGCAGTCGCGCCGCCGGTTCGCGGCACCCATGTGGGCGCCGGTGCTCAACAACCTGACGGTCATCGCGACCGGCCTGCTCTTCATGTACGTCGTCGACGGCCAGCCGACGCCCGACACCATCACCGCCGGCGAGACGATGCTGCTCGGCCTGGGCACCTCCGCCGGCATCGTGGTGCAGACCCTCGCGCTCCTCCCGTCCCTGCTGCGCGCGGGGTTCCGGCCCCGACCCCGGCTGGGCTTCCACCGCCTCGGCCTCGGCGCGATCGGCCGGCTGGGCACCTGGACGATCGTCTACGTGACGACCAACCTCGCCGGGCTGTTCGTGGTCACCAACATCGGCGGTGCGGTCGACCGCGCTCTCGCGGCCACACACCAGAGCCTCAACTACGGCTACACGCCCTACCAGAACGCCTTCACGGTCTTCTCCCTGCCGCACGCGATCGTCGCCGTCTCCGTCATCACCGCCCTGCTGCCCAGGATGAGCTCCCACGCGGCGGACGGGCGGTTCGGCCTGGTCAGGTCCGACCTGTCGACCGGGATCAGGCTCGCCGCGGTGCTGATCGTGCCGGCCGCCGTGGCGCTGGTCGCCCTCGGCCGGCCCGTGGGCGTGACGATCTTCAGCCTCGGCTTCTACAGCGCGGACAACGCGGGCTACACCGGCCTGGTCATCGCCGCCTTCGCCTTCGGACTGATCCCGTTCAGCATCTTCCAGCTGATGCTGCGCGTCTTCTACGCCCTGCAGGACACCAGGACCCCGGCGCTCGTCAACATGCTCGGCACGGCGGTGACCATCGCGCTCGGCATCGGCTGCTACCTCGTCCTCCCGCACCAGGGCGTCATGATCAGCCTCGCGCTCGCCTACGGCGTCGGCTACCTCGTCAACACGCTCGTCGCCGCGGCGATCCTGCGCCGCCGACTCGGTGGCATCGACGGCAGGCGGGTCGTCGGCGTCCTGGCGCGCATGGTCGCCGCCGCCGTTCCCGGCGGCGTGCTGGCCTGGCTCGCCACCCTCGGGCTCACGCAACTGCTCGGCGACGGCAAGACCACCGCGGTGATCTGCGTGGTGGTCGGCGGGCTCCTGGTACTCGGCAGCTTCCTGGCGCTCGCGCGAGCACTGCGCGTCACCGAAGTGGCAACGCTCGTGTCAACGTTCCGCGGCCGTCGCGCGTCGGGCGGGTAGGGTCGTCGAGGGGACGTCCCACACGAACCGGAACGGTGGGCAAGAACTACTATGGGGCAGCCTGACCCACCGACCGGGGGGAAGGACCACAGGCACGTGCCGGCACTCCTTGACCAGGGATCCGTGCTCGACGACCGCTACCGTCTCGACGAGCGGGTCGGCGAGCAAGGTTGTGCTGCGCTGTGGCGTGGTACCGACACCATCCTGGCCCGCAGTGTCACCGTCATGGTGCTCCCGACGTCCGCACCCGAGACGGCACGCGTGCTCACCGCCGCCCGGCGCGCGGCCCGGATCAGGGACTCCCGCGTCGTCCAGGTCTTCGACACCGCCACCGTCGACGACAGCACCTACGTCATCACCGAGTGGATCACCGGACGCACGCTGACCGACCTGCTGCTCGAGACCGGTCCCCTGCATCCCGACCGGGCGGGCGCGCTCGTCGGGGAGGCGGCCGAGGCGCTGACCGAGGCCCACCGGATGGCGGTCTCCCACCTCCGGCTCACCCCCGACAACCTCGTGTGGACCGCGGCCGGCGGCGTGAAGGTCACCGGCGTCGGCATCGAGGCCGCTCTCGCCGGCACGGTCAGCGACGACCCCGCACGCACCGACTCCGAGGGGCTCGGCGCCTTGCTCTACGCCGCGCTCACCGCCCGCTGGCCGCACGGACCGTTCGGCGGCCTGCTGGCCGCCCCGCAGAACGGTGACGCGCCGCACTTCAGCCCGCGCCAGGTGCGCGCCGGCGTCCCGCCCGAGCTCGACGCCACGACCGAGCGGGCCCTGTGCCAGCGCAGCCGACGCGGCCAGCCGCCGCTCGCCACCCCCGCCTCGGTCGCCGAGGCCCTGGCCGACTTCCCCGACCCCACCCCGCTCGACCTCTTCGCCGAACGCCCGTCGAGCGACGACCGGGCGACCAACCCGATGGCGCAGGTCACCGCGCCGGTGCCGTTCGCCACCGCAGGTGGGCCGCGACCGCACCACCACCACCGCGGGCGCCGTGCCCTGATCGCGGTTCCGGCCGGCCTCGCCCTCGTGGCGGTCGTACTCGTCGGCGGGCTGCGTCTCGGCCTGTCCGAGTTCACCTTCGGCGGCCCGTCCGCCGCACCGAGCGAGAGCTCCTCGAGCACCTCGCCGACACCCGCGGGCAAGAAGCGCATCCCGGTCGTCGAGGCCAGCGACTTCGACCCCCAGGGCGACGGCCAGGAGCACGCGTCCTCGGTCAAGAATGCGAACGACGGCACGCCCCGCACGGTCTGGTACACCGACCGCTACAACACGGCCAAGTTCGGCAACCTGAAGCCCGGCGTCGGCATGGTCTTCGACCTCGGCTCGGCGAAGGCCGTCGACTCGGTCCAGCTCCGCCTCGGCGACCCCGGCACGAGCCTGCAGCTGCGCTCGGCGACGAGCGGCGGCACGTCCGTCGGCGACTTCACGACGGTCGCCACGGCGACCGACGTCGACGAGCAGGTCACGTTGCGGCCCAAGAGCGACGCCACGGCGCGCTACTGGCTCGTCTGGTTCACCGAGCTTCCCCGTTCCGACGACGGATACCGCGCCGGAATCGCCGATATCACCTTCCGTCCGGCAAGCTAGGCCGGTGCGGACAGACCTGCAGGAGGCGACGGACGTCGACCTGCTGCGCTCGCACGTCGACGGTGACCCCGACGCGTTCGGCATCATCTGCCAACGGCACCGCAACCGGCTGTGGGCCGTCGCCTTCCGCACGATGGGCGACCGGGAAGAGGCGGCCGACGCGCTCCAGGACGCCCTGCTCTCCGCGTTCCGGCGCGCAAGCACGTTCCGGGGCGATGCCGCCGTCACCACCTGGCTGCACCGCATCGTCGTCAACGCATGCGTCGACCGCATGCGCCGTCGCTCCGCCCGCCCGACGAGCCCGCTGCCCGAGTACGAGACCCAGGAGGTCGGTGCGTCACAGGAGAGCGTGACCGGTCCCGATCCCGCCGTGGCGAGGGAGACCTCCCTCGAGGTCGAGAAGGCGCTGCAGATGCTGCCCTTCGAGCAGCGCGCCGCCCTGATCCTCGTCGACATGCAGGGGTACTCGGTCGAGGACTCCGCACGCATCCTCGGCTGCGCTCCCGGCACGATCAAGAGCCGGTGCGCACGCGGTCGGGCCAAGCTGCTGCCGCTCCTCGGCCACCTGCGGGACACCGCGTGAGACCCGAGGGAGATCCCCGGCACCCGGGGGGAACGAAGGCGTCGTCCGGAACGTCGAACGCATGACGTGCGGGAGGAGGTGAAGGGACGACTGTGACTGATCACCGTGGTGGCGCGCCACGATCTGGCGACGCTTCCGGACATTTCGACACCGACACTCTCGCTGACCACGCCGAGGGCGTGCTGACCGGGGCCCTCGACACGCAGGTACGCACACACGTCGCGACGTGTGCGGACTGCCAGGGCGTCGTCGACCAGCTGACGTCGGTCAAGATGATGCTCTCCTCCCTTCCCGCACCTCCTCTTCCCGCGGATGTCTCCGCACGTATCGACGCCAGCCTGGCTCAGGCGCAGCACGAGCGCGCCAGCCTCGCGCGCGACCGGCAACCCACCGCGCGGCCCGCCGGCCGGCGGTCCTGGATCGCGTCGCTCCTCGTCCGACCACAGCTACTCGCCGGCGCCGCCGCTCTCATCGTGGCCCTGGCGTTCGTCGGCGGCTACTTCTCCACCCGTGGCGGCGACGGCGACACCCCCGACGCCGCGCAGTCCACCAACCAGGCGTTCCCGCCCGCCGACGGCCCGATGATGACGGGTCGGCTCTACAAGAAGGCCGACCTCGCGATCCAGGCCCGCGAGCTCGTCAAGGACAGCCGCACCGAGGGGTACACCCCGGATCCCGAGGCCAGCAGGCAGATCGACCAGGAGGTCAGGCGGCTCTCCGATCCGCAGGCGTTCTCCAGCTGCGTCGACGCGATCACGCACAGCCAGCCGTCCCGGATTGTCGCGGCCGACCTCGGCGAGTTCGACGGCAAGCCCGCCGCGATCGTCGTGATGGCCATCCCCGACAAGCCCGACAGCTACGAGATCGCCGCGGTCGGCGCCGGCTGCCGGACCGGCGACGCGCGGATCCTGTACTCCAAGGTCGTACCGAAGTAGAGCCGCTCGCCCCGTTGGAATGTGTCGCACCTACGATCGGTTGATCCGAACGAGGGCGTCATCGCGCCCGGGTGACGAGAGGGCAGGTCGTGAGCGACATTCGGCAAGTGATCATCATCGGTTCCGGACCCGCCGGCTACACGGCGGCGTTGTACGCCTCACGCGCCCAGCTCCAACCGCTCGTGCTCGAGGGGTCGGTCACGTCCGGCGGCGCCCTGATGAACACCACCGACGTCGAGAACTTCCCCGGCTTCCCCGACGGGATCATGGGTCCCGACCTGATGGACCACCTACGCAAGCAGGCGGAACGCTTCGGCGCCGAACTGATCGCCGACGACGTCACCGCGGTCGACCTCGCCGGCGACGTGAAGACCGTCCACGTCGGCAACACCGAGTACCAGGCCCGCACCGTGATCCTCGCGACCGGTTCGAGCTATCGCGAGCTCGGTCTCCCCGACGAGAAGCGGCTCTCCGGGCACGGCGTGTCGTGGTGCGCGACGTGCGACGGGTTCTTCTTCCGCGACCAGGACATCGCCGTCGTCGGCGGCGGCGACTCCGCGATGGAGGAGGCACTGTTCCTCACCAGGTTCGGCAAGACCGTCACCATCATCCACCGGCGCGACGAGCTGCGCGCGAGCAAGATCATGCAGGAGCGCGCGTTCGCCAACGAGAAGATCCGCTTCGTCTGGAACGCACAGGTCGCGAGGATCCTCGGTGCGGACCGCGTCGAGGGCGTCGTGGTCGAGGACACCAGGACGGGGGAGGAGACGACCCTGTCCGTGGGCGGTCTGTTCATCGCCGTCGGTCACGAGCCGCGGTCGGAGCTCCTCGCCGGGCAGATCGATCTCGACGACGAGGGCTACGTCGAGGTCGAGCAACCGACGACGCGCACCAACCTGCCAGGCGTGTTCGCCGCGGGCGACGTCGTCGACCATATTTACCGCCAGGCGGTGACCGCGGCGGGCACCGGCTGCGCCGCCGCACTCGACGCCGAGCGCTACCTCGCCGCGCTCGAGCACACGGCAACGGCGCAGGCGCCCACTCCGTGAGCCTCCACCGCGACACCCGTCCCGGCACGCTACCGTCGAACAGCACCGCACCGGCCTCCAGACAAGGACCTGCTCTCATGGGAGACAGCACCAAGACCGTCACCGACGCCAGCTTCACCACGGACGTGCTCGAGAGCTCGACCCCGGTGCTCGTGGACTTCTGGGCGGAGTGGTGCGCGCCGTGCCGGCTCGTCGCACCGGTGCTGGAGGAGATCGCCTCCGAGAACCCCGGCAAGATCCAGATCGCCAAGGTCAACATCGACGAGAACCCCGAGGTCGGGCGGCAGTACCAGGTCCTCAAGATCCCGACGCTGCTCCTGTTCAAGGACGGCGAGCTGGTCAAGCAGATCATCGGTGCCAAGCCGAAGGCCGCCTTGCTCAGCGAGCTCGACGACGTCCTCTGACCGCGGGTCCCTTTGCACGTCCTGTCGATCCAGTCGTCCGTTGCTTACGGCCACGTGGGCAACTCCTCGGCGACGTTTCCCCTGCAACGCCTCGGCATCGAGGTCTCGCCGGTCATCACCGTGCACTTCTCCAACCACACCGGCTATGGCAAATGGCGCGGTCCGGTGCTCGACGCCGCCGACATCGCCGAGGTGATCACCGGGATCGAGGAGCGGGGAGTGCTCGGCACCGTCGACGCCGTCCTCTCCGGGTATCTCGGTGACGCGACCCTGGGCGAGGTCGTCCTCGACACCGTCCGTCGCGTACGCGCCGCCAACCCGCGGGCCGTCTACTGCTGCGACCCGGTCATGGGTGACGTCGGACGCGGCATGTTCGTCCGACCGGAGATCCCCGGCTTCATGCGCGACCACGCCGTGCCGGCGGCGGAAGTCGTCACCCCCAACCAGTTCGAGCTCGAGTACCTCACGTCGTCGACCGTCAAGACACTCGACGACGCGCTCGCCGCGGCGGCGGCACTGCGTGCTCGCGGACCGCGGGTCGTGCTCGTCACCAGCCTGGTGCGCGACGGCGGCAGCGCGGACGAGATCGAGCTGCTGGCGGCGACCGACGACGAGGCGTACCTCGTGTCGACACCGCTACTGCCGCTCAGCGTCAACGGCGCGGGCGACATGACGGCGGCACTGTTCCTCGCCCACTGGTTCCGCACCGGCGAACTGGCGACGGCGCTCGAGCACACCGCGAACAGCGTCTACGCAGTCATGGATGAGACGCATCGCGCCGAGGCCAGGGAAATCCGGCTGATCGCGGCTCAGGACGCGATCGCGCAGCCACCTGCCAGATTCACGGCCACCCGCGTCGACGGTGGCTGACATGGCGCGGACTACCATGCTGATCTGTCCGAGAACGCGAGTGAGGTGGCGGCCCGAACCGTGCACGACGAGTCGCCCGATGGGGTTACCACGATGATGTCCTTCCACCCGTTCGGCCTCGGCGCCCGTGGTGACAAGGTCGGCGTCGTCCACGTCCGCCTCGTCGCCCTGGGCCTGCTGTCCGACGGCCCGTCGACGGACGGCTCTGTGCCGGTCTACGACGCGACGCTCGAGACCGCGGTCAGGTACTTCCAGCAGTCCCGCGGGCTGACGGTCGACGGCATCGTCGGCCCGGAGACGTTCCGCGCGCTCGAGGACTCGCGCTGGCAGCTCGGCGACCGGGTCCTGTTCTACAGCCCCGGCCGGCTGATGACCGGCGACGACATCGGCGTGCTGCAGCGCCGCCTGCTCGAGCTCGGGTTCGACTGCGGCAAGTCCGACGGCGTCTTCGGCACCCAGACCTCTGTCGCGCTGCGCGACTTCCAGCGCAACACCGGCCTCCAGGTCGACGGCACCTGCGGACCGAGCACGTTCAAGGCGTTCTCCCGGCTCACGCGGACGGTCGTCGGCGGCCAGGCACACGCTCTCCGCGAGTCCGCGCGGCTGTTCCGCAACGGGCACCAGCACGCCGGCCGGGTCATCGTGATCGACCCCGGCCATGGCCCGGCCGAGCCCGGCGTCGTGTGCGATGGGCTCACCGAGGCGGAGCTGGTGTGGGACATCGCGTCGCGCGCCGAGGGACGCCTCACCGCGCTCGGCGTCCAGGCGTACCTGTCCCGCGGCCGGCACGGTGACCCCGACGACGAGACGCGGGCGGGCTTCGCCAACGAGGCCGACGCCGACGTGCTGGTCTCCCTGCACATCGACGGGCACGTCAATCCGGACGCGTGCGGCGCCGCGACGTACTACTTCGGCAGCCCGGTGACCGGCCAGCACTCGGCCCTGGGCAAGCAGTTCGCCGAGCTCGTCCTGCGCGAGATGGTCGCCCGCACCGACCTGCTCGACTGCCACACCCACCCGAAGACCTGGGACCTGCTGCGGCTCACCCGCATGCCGACGATCCGGCTCGAGGCGGGCTACCTCACCAACCCGGGCGACCGGGAACGCCTGCGGCGTCCCGAGTTCCGCGACGCGATCGCCGAGTCGGTGTGCGCGGCCGTCCAGCGACTCTTCCTGCCGCCGGACCACGATGCACCAACCGGCACACTGCGCATACCCGCTGATCTGCGCGCGGGCTGAGCAGACGAGGGCCCACCATGACACGCCGCATCGCGCAGATCACGCTCGACAATCTCGACGACCTGCCGGTGCGCTGCCGCCGATGCGTGTTCTGGGAGCTCGATCCCGTCAGTGCGGACCGCGCGACCGCGGGCGGCACCACAGACCTCGAGAAGGAGGCCTGGGTGTCGGGCGTCCTCCTGGAGTGGGGGAGCTGCGGGTGCGTCGCGTACGTCGACGACATGCCCGCGGGCTTCATCATGTACGCGGCGCCGTCGTTCGTCCCGCGGTCCGGCGCGTTCCCGACGAGTCCGGTGAGTGCCGACGCGGTGCTGCTCACCGTCGCGCACATCCTTCCCGACTTCGCCGGGGGAGGGTTGGGACGGATCCTGATCCAGAATCTCGCCAAGGACCTCCTCCGGCACGGGGTCAGGGCGGTCGAGGTCTTCGGCGACGCGCGCTGGAACGGCCCGTCCTGCCTGCTCCCCGTCGACTTCCTGCTCTCGGTCGGGTTCAAGACCGTCCGGCCCCATCACCGCTTCCCGCGGCTGCGGCTGGAGCTGAAGTCGGCGCTGAGCTGGCGCGAGGACGTCGAGGTGGCACTCGAGCGGCTCCTCGGCTCCATCCCCGCGCCGGACCGGGCCCTGCGACCCATCTGAGCGGCTCTCCGCGCGGTCGCGTCGACTCCTCGTTTTGTCGACAAGTCGCTATCTCGACCGCTGGACAGTCGCGGGGCCGTTCCCGACCGGCGGGTACGCTCGACCGAGGCCCGACAGTGGGGAGGCGTATGTCCACCGCAAGCACACCGGACGGGATGCCCACGGGTTCACCCGCCGTCCTGGTCGACCCGCACGTGGACCGCTACGCCGCCCGGGCGCGCGGCATGGTCGCGTCCGAGATCCGGGCGCTCTTCGCGGTCGCGTCGAGACCGGAGATCGTCGGACTGGCCGGCGGCATGCCGTACGTCTCCGCGCTCCCACTCGACGTCGTCGGCGACATGTTCGACGACCTCGTCGCGTCGCGTGGTGCGGTCGCACTCCAGTACGGCAGTGCCCAGGGTGACCCGCGGTTGCGTGAGCAGATCTGCGAGGTCATGGCGTTGGAGGGCATCGGTGCGCATGCCGACGACGTCGTCGTCACCGTGGGCTCGCAGGGCGCCCTCGACCTGATCGGCAGGATCTTCCTCGACCCCGGTGACGTCGTGCTCGCCGAGGCGCCGTCGTATGTCGGTGCTCTCGGGGTGTTCGCCTCGTACCAGGCCGAGGTCGTGCACGTGCCCATGGACGACGAGGGGCTGCAGCCCGAGGCGCTCCGGGAGTCGCTCGACCGACTGGCCAGGGCAGGCAAGCGCCCGAAGCTGCTCTACACGGTCCCCAACTTCCACAACCCCGCCGGTGTCACGCTCGCCGCCTCGCGGCGTGCCGAGGTACTCGAGATCGCCCAGACGGCCGGCGTCCTCGTCCTGGAGGACAACCCGTACGGCCTGCTCGGCTTCGACAGCGAGCCGATGCGGGCAGTGCGAGCCGACGACGGCCAGTCCGTGGTCTACCTCGGGTCGTTCTCGAAGACGTTCGCCCCCGGTCTGCGGATTGGCTGGGCGCTGGCTCCGCAGGGAGTGAAGGAGAAGCTCGTGCTCGCGGCCGAGGCCGGCATCCTCAGCCACTCGGTGATCTGCCAGCTCGCGATCAGCCAGTACCTGGAGAACCATTCCTGGCTCGACCAGATCAAGGCGTTCCGCGAGCTGTACCGGGAACGGCGCGACGCCATGCTCGGCGCGCTCGACGCCGTCATGCCCGACAGCTGCACGTGGACCCGCCCCGCCGGCGGCTTCTACGTCTGGCTCACGGTGCCCGAAGGGATCGACACCAAGGCGATGCTGGCGCGTGCCGTCGGGGCCAGGGTCGCGTACGTCCCCGGCAGTGCGTTCTTCGCCGACGGCACCCTGGGGTCGCGTCACATGCGGCTGTCGTACTGCTATCCCGAACCCGACCGCATCCGTGAGGGCGTCCGCCGGCTCGGCGGCGTCATCGAGCAGGAGCTCGAGGTGCGTGCGACGTTCGGCACGACAGGCACGCCGGCGCGCGGCATCGACCGGCCGCCGCCCAATCTCGCCTGAGCCCGTCCCTTCCCGATCCCGCGACCCGCGACGAAGTGAGGTCTGATGAGCGGTCTGACTGGACCCGTGGTGGTGCTCGCCGGCGGGCTGTCACACGAGCGAGACGTCTCCCTGCGGTCCGGTCGCCGGATCGCCGACGCGCTGCGTGAGGTGGGCGTCGAGGTCGACGAGCGCGACGTCGACTCCGACCTGGTGCCTGCGCTCTCCGACGACCGGCCGGCCGCGGTGTTCCCCGTGGTACACGGAGCGACGGGGGAGGACGGCGCCATCCGTGAGATCCTCGAGCTGCTCGGCGTCCCGTACGTCGGCTCCCGCCCGGCCTCGTGCCGGTTGGCGTTCGACAAGCCGACCGCGAAGTCGATCCTCGGCGCGGCCGGTCTGGCGACACCGCCCGCCGTGGTGCTGCCGCACGAGACGTTTCGCGACCTCGGTGCGGCCGCCGTCCTCGACCGGATCGTCGCCCGCTTCGGGCTGCCACTCGTGGTGAAGCCCGCGCGGGGCGGCAGCGCCCTCGGCGTGTCCGTCGTGCGCGACCCGGCCGGCCTGCCCGCAGCGATGGTGGGGTGCTTCTCCTACGGCGACACGGCACTCGTGGAGACGTACGTCGCCGGCACCGAGGTCGCCGTCGGTGTCGTCGACACCGGCGACGGTCCCGCGGCGTTGCCCGCCGTCGAGATCGTGCCGAGCGACGAGGGTGGATACGACTACGCGGCCCGCTACACCGCGGGACAGACCGACTTCTTCTGCCCGGCGCGGCTGTCCGTCGACACCGAGAAGGCGGTCCAGGAGGCGGCCCTGCTGGCTCACCACGCACTCGGCCTGCGTGACGTGTCCCGCAGTGACATCATCGTCGCCGAGACCGGCGAGGTCTACGTGCTCGAGGTCAACGTGGCACCCGGCATGACCGAGACGAGCACGCTGCCGATGGCCGTCCAGAACACCCACCGGGCGTTCGGCGACGTGTGCCGTGATCTGGTGCAGGTGGCGGTCGACCGGGGCTAACCGGCCGTCGGTCGGTGGTCGAGCGTCGGCGCCATCAGGCCGACGAGGCGTTCGAGGTCTTCCAACGAGGCGAACTCGACGACGATCCTGCCCTTCCGGGCGCCCAGGTCGACCCGTACCCGGGTGTCGAACACGTCGGAGAGCTTGCCGGCGAGATCCTCGACGCCGGGCGCGACCGGGCGCTTCTGCGACCGGCGGCGTGGCTTGTCTTCCTCGCCCGCGACCCCGGTGGTCACGAGCTCCTCGACGTTGCGGACGGAGAGGCCCTCGGCAACGATCCGGCTCGCCAGCCGCTCCTGCGCGGCGCCACTGTCCAGCGCCAGCAGGGCACGGGCGTGACCCGCGGAGATCACGCCGGCGGCGACCCGGCGTTGCACGGGTGCCGAGAGACGCAGCAGCCGCAGGGTGTTGGTGATCTGCGAGCGTGAGCGGCCGATGCGGCTGGCGAGCTCGTCGTGCGTGCTGGAGAAGTCGTCGAGAAGCTGCTGGTACGCCGCAGCCTCCTCGAGCGGGTTGAGTTGTGCCCGGTGCAGGTTCTCCAGCAACGCGTCGCGCAGCATCGCGTCGTCGTTGGTCTCCCTGACGATCGCGGGGATGCGCTCGAGGCCGGCCTCCTTGGAGGCGCGCCACCGGCGTTCGCCCATGATGAGCTGGTACGAGCCGCCGCTGAGGTGGCGCACCACGACCGGCTGGAGCAGGCCGACCGCCCTGATCGACGCGACGAGCTCGGCCAGCGCCTCCTCGTCCATGACCTGGCGGGGCTGCCGGGGGTTCGGCTCGATGGCATCGACGGGCACCTCGACCAGATGGGCACCGGGAACGGCGTCGGGTTGCTCGGGTCCCGGCGTCGTGGCCGTGCCGCCCTGGGGCACGCCCGTCGGGATCAGGGACGCCAGTCCACGGCCGAGGCCACGCCGTTGCTCGTTCATCCACTCACCTCGTCGACGGTCACTGGTCCGGTCCGGGGGTCGTGGGGAGAGAGTCGGCGCGCTGTGCCATCTCCCGCGCAGCCTCGAGGTACGAGAGCGCTCCCGTCGACCCGGGGTCGTACGTCATCACGGTCTGCGCGTAGCTCGGCGCCTCGGAGATGCGGACGCTCCGCGGCACCACCGTCGACAGGACGCGGTCGCCGAAATGCGAGCGCACCTCGTCGGCGACCTGGGAGGACAGCCGAGTGCGCCCGTCATACATCGTCAGCAGGATCGTCGACACGTCGAGCTCGGGGTTGAGGTGGGACTTCACCATGTCAATGTTGTGGAGCAGCTGCCCCAGCCCTTCCAGGGCGTAGTACTCGCACTGGATCGGGATCAGGACCTCGCTGCTGGCCACCAACGCGTTGACGGTGAGCAGTCCGAGAGAGGGCGGGCAGTCGATGAAGATGTAGTCGACCTCGGCCTTTTCCAGCACGGGTTCCAGCGCACGCTTGAGCCGGCTCTCCCGGGCCACCATGGGCACCAGCTCGATCTCCGCGCCCGCGAGGTCGATGGTGGCGGGGATGCAGAACAGGCGCTGGATGTCGGACGCCGGCTTCACCATGTCGAGCATCGGGGTGTTGCCGACGAGAGCGTCGTAGACCGAGGTCGTCCCCGACCGGTGCTCCACACCGAGAGCAGTCGAGGCGTTGCCCTGGGGGTCAAGGTCGACGACGAGGACGCGGAGGTTGTTCAGAGCGAGCGAGGCGGCCAGGTTGACCGTCGACGTCGTCTTACC
This sequence comes from Streptosporangiales bacterium, assembly GCA_009379955.1. Taxonomy (NCBI): domain Bacteria; kingdom Bacillati; phylum Actinomycetota; class Actinomycetes; order Streptosporangiales; species Streptosporangiales bacterium. The sequence continues at coordinate 57,530 of WHST01000016.1, forward strand.
GACGCCGCCCTTCTGGTTCGCCACGACGAAGACACGTGGCGCCTTCGGCCGCGGCCAGTTACCGGCTCTCACCGCGGCACGCCCCTGCAGGATCGCCTGGGTCTCGCGAGCGATCGGGGTGTCGGCGAAGTCGTCGTCACCTTCGATGCCGGCCGCGATGGTCGAGGCCGTCGAGAAGGTGGGGACGTACTCGGTTTCACGTGAAACATCGTCGCCCGAGTCGGGGGCCTCGGTCGTCCCACCATCCACAGGAATCGCGTCCGTTTCACGTGAAACATCGTCGCCGTCGTTCTCCCCCCTGCCGATCCAGCCTAGTGGTGTAGGCATGCTCGCACGACCACCGGACGCCTCGTCGGACCTCGCGATGCCGGACTCGGTCGACTCGTGCCCGACCGTGGGCCACCCCAGCTCGGAGCTCACCCCACCACCTCCTCGTGCCACCGCGCAGTCACCCGGATCTCGTCACGCGGACGACGATCGCCGGCGGGTCGATGATGCCGTAGCCGACCTCGTGTACGTCGAGCCCGTCCACACCCGCGTCCACCAACCATCGTGGTGGTGCATACCGACCGTTACCACGGTCCGTCGCCTCGAGCTCCGTCAGCTCGTCGACCACCGTGGCGCCCTTCAGTGCCAGGACGCGACCACCGGGCCGGACCAGGGGAATCGACCACGGCAGCAGCGTGGCCAGACGTGCCACGGCGCGTGCCGTGACCACGTCCGCCGTCACCCGTCCCACGAGCTCCTCCGCGCGCGCCCGGCGCACCTCGACACCCGACAGACCCAGTGCGGCGACGCACTCGTCGAGGAACGTACTGCGCCTGAGCATCGGTTCGACCAGAGTGACCCGCAGGTCCGGACGCGCGATCGCCAACGGCAGGCCGGGTAGCCCTGCGCCCGAGCCCAGGTCGACGACATGGGAGTCGTGGGGGACCAGGTCGGCGAGTGTCGCCGAGTTCAGCAGATGGCGCTCCCAGACCCGGGCGCCTTCACGCGGGCCCAGCAGGCCGCGCTCGACGCCGTCGGTGCAGAGCAACCGCGCGTACTGCAGCGCCAACGGCATCCGGGTCCCGAAGACCCGCGAGGCGCTTGCCGGTACGGCAGTGTCGACGTCGTCCGACACGCTCTCAGCTCGGCAGGACGACGACCCGACGGTCCGGCTCCTCGCCCTCCGACTCGCTCGTCATACCCGCGGCGGCGACGACGTCGTGCACGCACTTGCGCTCGAACGGCGACATCGGCGCGAGGCGTTGGGGCTCGCCGGTGCGGCGCGCCTCCTCGACGGCCTTGCTCCCGAGCTCGGCAAGCTCGGCACGTCGGCGACTGCGGAAGCCGCCGACATCGAGCATCAGCCGGCTGCGCTCCCCGGTCTGCTGCTGCACCGCCAGGCGGGTCAGCTCCTGCAGCGCCTCCAGCGTCTTGCCGTCGTCACCCACCAGGTGGTCGAGACGGTCGCCGACCACGGCGACCATCGCACGGCTGCCCTCGACGTCCATGTCGATGTCACCGTCGAGGTCTGCGATGTCGAGCAAGCCCTCGAGGTAGTCGGCGGCGACCTCGCCCTCGTCCTCGAGCAGGGACACGGTGGCGGTCTCCGCCTCGGCGGGCTCCTCTGCGGGTGGATCGTCGACCGTCACCGACTCGTCGGGATCGGCTTCGGTGACGGGCGACTCCGGTGGTGCGTCGGTCACGGGGGTGTACTCCTCAGTCGTGCGGTGGTCAGTCATGCGACATGGGTGGCGTAGCTCGGCGGAGCGTCAGTTCTTCTTCTGACTGCCGCTCTTCTTCTGCCCGCTCCGCTTGCTCCGTGGTGCCCGAGAGGGCTGGTTGCGAACGACCTTCGGTGCGGGCGCCACCGGCTCCGGCTCCGGCTCGGCCTTGCGCCGGCGGAACAGCCGGTTCGACGACCCGTTATCGGACGATGCACCGGCTTTGCCGTTCTTGGTGGTCTTCGCCCCGTTCGTGGCGGTCTTGGACGCCGACGAGATCGCCGGCCGCGTGCCGGCCTTGGCGGGCGTCTTGCCGTCCTTGGTGTCGATCGTCTTGTGGGGGATGCGATGCAGTACCCAGAACTGCTGGCCCATCGTCCAGAGGTTCGAGGTGGTCCAGTAGACGATCAGGCCCATGGGGAAGAAGAAGCCCCAGATGAGGAACATCGCCGGGAAGATGAAGAGCAGGATCTTCTGCTGCTGCTGGAAGGGTGTGCTCTGCCCGGCGGCCTGCTGCTGAGCCGTCTGCTTGAGCATCAGCTGGCGCTGCGCGATGAACGTCGTGACCGCCATGAAGACGACGAAGACGATGATGACGACCTTCGCGGTCATCGGGTTGGCGCCGAGCTCGATCATCTTGGCGTCACCCTCTTTGAAGATGACACCGATCGGGACGCCGAAGATCTTCGCGTGCGCGGCCGAGTCGACGAGCTGCTCGCTCATGCCGTACTTCGCCTCTTTGCGCGAGATCGCGTTGAGGACGTGGTACATGGAGAACAGGAACGGCGCCTGCGCGAGGATGGGGAGACAGCCGGAGAGCGGGTTCGCCCCGTTCTCCTTGTACAGCTTCATCGTCTCTTCCTGCAGCTTCTGCTTGTCGCCCTTGTACTTCTGCTGCAGTTCCTTCATCTGCGGTTGCAACACCGCCATCGCCCGCTGGCTGCGGATCTGCTTCACGAACAGCGGGAAGATCACCAGCCGGACCATGAAGGTCAGGACGACGATCGACAGACCCCAGGTGAGGCCGCTGTCGGGGTCGAAGACGCGTCCGATCAACGCATGGATGCGGATCAGCACCCATGCGAACCCGCTGTACAACCAGTCCAAGCTCTCGAAGCTCAGGTCCACGAACGCTCCGTCTCAACGGATGCGACCACGGCACCCGCGTCCTTCTTGTTCTCGTGTCGTACCGGCGGCACCGGCTCGAAGCCGCCGGGATGGAAGGGATGGCACCGCAGAATCCGCCAGACCGCCAGCCACCCGCCCCGCAACGCGCCGTGGGTCCGCAGCGCCTCGACCGCATAGGCGCTGCACGACGGGTAGAACCGGCAACGCGGACCCAGCAACGGGCTGATGAATCGACGGTACCCCGCGATGGGCAGGATCAGCAGGCGGGTCGGGAGTCCCGGGTCGGGCTGGTGCTCGCGCGTCTCGTCACTCATGGGGCGTCTGCCCTGGCGACCAGCCGGCCGAGCACGGCGTCGAGGTCGGCCGCCAGCTCCCGGTACGTCGCGAGTGCGGCAGCTGGGTTGGCCCTGATCACCAGGCGCGCCTCGGCCGGGAGCGCGACGAGCCGGTCGCGCATCAGGTGACGCAGCCGGCGGCGGACCCGGTTGCGGGCGGGCGAGTCACCGACGGCGCGACTGACGACGAACCCGACTCGGGGCGCGACCGCGGGTTCCACGTCACGGGCGAGGTGGGCGACGACGAGCCGGCGACCGGCGCGACGACCTCCGCGTACCGCGGCTTCGAAGTCCCGTCGCCGCCGCATCCGGGAGCGAACGGGTAACACGATGGCCTCGCAGGATTGGACTGGAGCTCAGGCACTGAGCTCGTTGCGGCCCTTCCGGCGACGACGGCCCAGGATCATGCGGCCGGCGCGCGTGCGCATACGCAGCCGGAAGCCGTGGGTTCGTGCGCGGCGCCGGTTGTTCGGCTGGTACGTACGCTTGCTCACTCCGGACTCCGATGCCTCGTCGAGGGAAGGGGTGCGCCCACCAATGATCGACTACGAACGGTGGCGCATGAAGATGACACAGGTCTGAACGACCAATCTACCGTACGGTCCGCCCCATCGGCGGTCAAACCGACCCCTCGCCTACCGCGCGCAGGCCGGCGACCGACCCTCCGCGACCGCCCGTCGGGCGGGCTCACCGCAGCCAGCGATACCGGTGTCACAGGCTGAACAGCCTGTGGACGACAGGTTGCTGGCAGGCCACGACCAGGACTACTGTGCCTCGCTCGGACCCTTCCCCCACCGCGTCCGTCGGCGCTTCGTCCGCCGCCGCCATGTGGTGCGCGAAACCCCGTGTCACGGCCCGATCGGAGCTGGGCCATCATAGGGCGTTCGCGGCGGTTCGGCGGCCTCCACCAGGAGCCCCGCACGGGCGGCGTCGCGCCAGGCGATGCTTCGTTCACAGCCTGTGGACAAATGTGTGGACCACTGGTCGAGGGTGGGACGTCCGGACGGCTTCGGGGAGCCTCCCGGTCGGCGGGACGATGGAGACCAGCGCGCTGCGGGGGCAGCCGAGTCGGACCGGTCATGCCGGTCCGAAGGCAGTCAGCGGAGGGGGAACGGTGCCCGACACCAGCGAGGATCTGGGCACGCTGTGGACGCGTGCGCTCGAACGGATCCCGACCGACGCCGTGCAGGCCCAGCACCGCGAGTGGCTCCGGCAGTGCCGGCTGCTCGCCGTGGGAGAGGAGACCGCCCTCCTCGCCGCGTCCAACGAGTTCGTCAAGACCGTCCTCGAACAGCGACTCCGCGCGACGGTGACCGACGCGGTCAGTGAGGCACTCGGTCGCCAGGTCCGCATCGTCGTCGACGTCGCGCACGACCAGGTCCACCTGCCGACCACGGCGGGCGACGCCGGTGCCACGCCAGAGCTCGACGCCGCGGCGGAACCGCCGCCCGGCCCGGCCCAGGTCGAGGCCGACTGGATGTCGGCTCCCACGGCCGCGGTCGAGACCTACGCCAACGGCACCGACCCGGGTGACCCCGGTGACCCCGGTGACGGCGACGACGAGGTCGACGAGTCCGAGGATCCCGGTCCGAGCCAGATGTCGTTCGTCCAGCCGGACACCAACCGGCTCTACGCGAGCCATCTGAACCCGAAGTACTCGTTCGACACCTTCGTCATCGGATCGAGCAACCGGTTGTCCCACGCCGCTGCCGTCGCCGTCGCCGAGGCGCCGGCCCGCGCGTACAACCCGCTGTTCATCTACGGCAGCTCCGGTCTGGGCAAGACCCACCTGTTGCATGCCATCGGCCAGTACGGACTGAGCCTCTACCAGGACACCCGGGTCAGGTACGTGAGCTCGGAGGAGTTCACCAACGACTTCATCAACTCGATCCGCGACGGGCGCGGCGAGAGCTTCCGCCGGCGCTACCGCGAGGTCGACATCCTCCTCGTCGACGACATCCAGTTCCTCGAGGGCAAGGAGCAGACGCAGGAGGAGTTCTTCCACACGTTCAATACGCTGCACAACGCCAGCAAGCAGATCGTCATCTCCTCCGACCGCCCGCCGCAGCAGCTCGTGACGCTGGAGGACCGCCTCCGCAACAGGTTCCAGTGGGGGCTCACGACCGACGTCCACCCACCCGAGCTCGAGACGCGCATCGCGATCCTGCGCAAGAAGGCGGCGACGGAGCGACTCGACATCACCGACGAGGTCACCGAGTACATCGCGAGCAAGATCAACACGAACATCCGGGAGCTCGAAGGCGCCCTCATCCGGGTCACCGCGTTCGCTCAGCTCAACCGGCAGCAGGTCGACCTCGCGCTGGCCGAGATCGTGCTGAAGGACCTCATCCCCGACGTGTCGCGACCGGAGATCACGGTGGCGACGATCATGGCCCAGACCGGGGCGTACTACAACATGTCCATCGAGGACATCTGTGGCACCTCGCGCAGCCGGGTGCTGGTGACCGCACGCCAGATCGCCATGTACCTGTGCCGCGAGCTGACCGAGCTGTCGCTGCCCAAGATCGGTCAGGCGTTCGGCGGGCGCGACCACACCACGGTCATGCACGCGGAGAAGAAGATCCGGGCGCTCATGGCCGAGCGGCGCAGCGTGTTCGAACAGGTCACCGAGCTGACCAACAGGATCAAGCAGCAGGCGCGGCAAGGCTGACGCCCCTGTCACCAGCATCTATCACGGATAGTGACATATGAGCTACGGATCGTCTGTCTCTTGTGCACACAGTGGGGACATCCCTGTGGATAGCTGGGGACAACTGGGGACCCGCCGCGTAGGCACTCGGCCGGCGGTCCGGTCGTCCGCAGGCCGTCCCCCGATCGACCCTCCGTCGCCCACAGCCGGTCCGCACCCCGCCGGACGGGCTGACCTCGGCGAACGCGGGTTGTCCACAGTGTCCACCGCACCTAAGACCTGCGACGTCACTCCCTCTCTCAGGGAAGGGGATGATGCTCGTTTGTCTGTGCGCCCCTCTCCTGGGGATGAACGGACTCTCCACCTGCTCGCGTACCCCGGTACGGCTCCCCACCCGGCCCCGCCGTCACGGCTGACAGACCCGCGCGGCAGGATCAGCACGAACGACGGATGGACGCGTGTCCCGCAGTGGGCACGGACGGAAGGCGGGTCACGGTGAAGTTCCGGGTCGAGCGAGACGCGCTTGCCGACGCAGTGGCGTGGACCGCGCGCACGTTGCCAGCACGACCGCCGGTGCCGGTGCTCGCCGGCATGCTCCTCGAGGCCGACCAGACCGACGGCGGCACGCTCACGCTGTCGAGCTTCGACTACGAGGTCTCGGCACGGGTCGCGGTGGGCGTCGACGTCGAGGAACCGGGGCGGGTGCTGGTCTCCGGCCGGCTGCTCGCCGAGATCACCAAGAGCCTGCCCGGGCGCCCGGTCGAGGTCCACACCGACGGTGCCCGCGTCGCCGTGTCGTGCGGTTCGGCACGGTTCGGCCTGCTTACCCTGCCGGTCGAGGACTACCCCTCGCTGCCCGACATGCCGACCACGTCCGGCACCGTGGCGAGCGACGCGTTCGCCACGGCGGTCACCCAGGTCGCCATCGCCGCGGGACGCGACGACACGCTGCCGGTGCTCACCGGGGTCAGGCTGGAGATCGTCGGCGACAAGCTCACGTTCGCGGCGACCGACAGGTACCGGTTGGCCGTCCGTGAGATCGACTGGCAGCCGGAGACGCCGGGGCTTGAGTCGACGGCCTTGGTGCCCGCGCGCACCCTGGCCGACACCGGCAAGGCCCTGACCGCAGGCGGCAAGGTCACCGTCGCGTTGTCGTCTGGCGAGGTCGGCGAGGGCATGATCGGGTTCGAGTCGGCGTCGCGCCGAACGACCACCCGGTTGATCGAGGGCGACTTCCCGCAATACCGCTCGCTCCTGCCGGCGGAGTCCGCGACCGTGGCGCGCGTCGAGACCGCGGCACTCGTCGAGTCGCTGCGCAGGGTGGCGCTCGTCGCCGACCGAAACGCCGCGATACGCCTCGGCTTCAGCCAGGGCGAACTGCTGCTCGAGGCGGGCAGCGGTGACGAGGCCCAGGCCGCGGAGTCGCTCGAGTGCGCCATCGAGGGTGACGACGTCCGCATCGCCTTCAACCCCGGCTACCTGCTCGACGGTCTCGGGGTGCTCGATGCGCCGGTCTCGCTGCTGTCGTTCACCACGTCGAAGAAGCCGGTCGTCGTCACGCCCGCCGACGACGACGGCAAGCCGACGGTCGACTACAAGTACCTGCTGATGCCGATGCGCCTGCCGGAGTGATGGCACGGCAGTAACGGTGACCGTCCACGGCGTAGAGGGGATCCCTTGATGCAGCTCGGCATGATCGGGCTCGGACGCATGGGCGCGAACATGGCCGAGCGCGTGCGGCGCGGTGGCCACACGATCGTCGGCTACGACGTCTCCGCCGACAGCGGTCGCGACGTCGCGACGCTCGAGGAGCTCGTCGCCGCCCTCACCCCGCCGCGGGCGGTCTGGATCATGGTGCCGCTCCAGTTCGTCGGCCCGACCGTCGAGACACTCGCCGGCCTGCTCGGCGAAGGCGACGTCGTCGTCGACGGCGGTAACTCCCGCTGGTCCGACGACAAGGAGCGCGCCGGCCTGCTCGCCGAGCGCGGTGTCGGGTTCGTCGACTGCGGTGTGTCTGGTGGCATCTGGGGCCTCGACAACGGCTACGCGCTGATGTGCGGCGGATCGGCGGACGACGTCGCGCGGCTGCGACCGGTCTTCGACGCGCTCAGGCCCGAGGGCGGCAGCGGGTTCGTCCACGCCGGCCCCGTCGGTGCGGGCCACTTCACCAAGATGGTCCACAACGGCATCGAGTACGGCATGATGCAGGCGCTCGCCGAGGGCTACGAGCTGCTGACCGCGGCGGAGCTCGTCGAGGATCCCGACGCGTGCGTGCGCAGCTGGCGCAAGGGCACGGTGATCCAGTCATGGCTGCTCGACCTGCTCGCCCGGTCGTTCGACGACGATCCGCGACTGGAGCAGATCGACGACTACGCCGAGGACTCCGGCGAGGGCCGGTGGACCGTCGAGGCGGCCGTCGACAACGCGGTGCCGATCTCGACGATCTCGGCCGCACTCTTCGCCCGCTTCGCGTCGCGCCAGCACGAGTCCGTGGCGATGAAGGCGGTCGCCGCGATGCGCAACCAGTTCGGCGGGCACGCGATCCACCGGGCCGACGGCACGGTGAGCGAGCCGGTCCGACGTCCCGACGGCACCACCGTGCCGCCACGGTCGCGGGACTGACCTCCGGCCGTGCACGTCGCGCACCTGTCCCTCACCGACTTCCGCTCGTACCCGTCCGTCGAGGTTCCCTTCGACGCCGGCGTCACCGCGTTCGTCGGACCGAACGGTCAGGGTAAGACCAACCTCGTCGAGGCGATCGCGTACGTCGCCACGCTCGGCAGCCACCGGGTCGCGAGCGACGCGCCACTCGTCCGCGCCGGCACCGACCGCGCGATCGTCAGGTGTGCGGTCGAGCGCGACGGAAGGCGCAACCTGGTCGAGCTCGAGATCAATCCGGGCAAGGCCAACCGCGCGCGGATCAACAAGGGTGCGGTGCCGCGAGCGCGCGAGGTGCTCGGCCTCGTCACCACCGTGCTGTTCGCGCCCGAGGATCTCGCGCTCGTCCGCGGGGATCCCGGTGAGCGCAGGCGCTTCCTCGACGACCTCGTCGTCGCGCGGCTGCCGAGCTTCGCGTCCGTCCGCGCTGACTACGACCGCGTGCTCAAGCAGCGCAACGCCCTGCTGAAGTCCGCGGCCGCCACCGGTGCCCGCCGCGCGCCGCAGCTCTCCACGCTCGACGTCTGGGACGGCCACCTCGCGCGCACCGGCGCCGAGCTGCTCGCCGCGAGGCTCCGCCTCGTCGATGCGCTACGGCCGCACGTCGGCAAGGCGTACGACGAGATCTCGCACGGCGGCGGCGGACCGGCTCGCCTCACGTACCGTTCCTCGCTCGGCCCGGACGCCCCGGTCGAGGCCGATCCCCAGGTGCTCGCCGCGGCGATGCAGGCGGCCGTCGCCGCGCGCCGCAAGGATGAGCTCGACCGCGGCGTGACGCTCGTCGGACCGCACCGGGACGAGCTCGAACTCGAGCTCGGCGACCTCGCCGTCCGCGGCTACGCGAGTCACGGTGAGTCCTGGTCGCTCGCGCTCGCCCTGCGGCTCGGGTCGTTCGAGCTGCTCCGCGGTGACCTCGCCGGCGATCCCGTGCTGATCCTCGACGACGTGTTCGCCGAGCTCGACGTCGAGCGCCGGCACCGGCTCGCCGAGCTGACGGCGTCCGCCGACCAGGTGCTCGTCACCGCGGCGGTGCCCGCCGACGTCCCCGAGGTGCTCTCCGGTGCCCGGTTCGACGTCATGGAGGGGGAGGTGACCCGTGTCCGATGAGCACGAGCCGGTGCCCCGCCCGGCCGACGACGCCCCGCCCCCGGCCGACCTCGCCCGGGCGGCACTGAACCGTGTCAAGGACGTCGCCCTTCGCCGCGGTGCCACCCCCGGCTCCGGCTCGACGCGGTCGCGTCGCGCCGAGCCCCGCAAGGTCCGCCCCGGCGACCCGGAGCTGGTCGGCTCGACCATCGACGAGCTGATGACCCAGCGTGGGTGGGACGAACGAGCCACGATCGGGGCGCTGTTCGGCCGGTGGCCCGACCTCGTCGGGCCGCAGCTCGCCGAGCACTGCCGGCCGCGCAGCTACGACGAGGGCCGGCTGCATGTCACCGCCGACTCCACCGCCTGGGCGACCCACCTGCGCGCGCTTGCCCCCGAGCTGCTGCGCCGGCTCGGTGAGGAACTCGGCCCCGAGGTCGTCCGAGATGTCCGGATCACGGGGCCGACCGCCCCGAGCTGGCGGCACGGTCCGCGCCACGTCCGTGGCCGGGGACCGCGGGACACCTATGGCTGAGCCGCGAACCCGCAGCACCGTCTCTGGCGGTGGCGCCGGGGGTACTCCGCGTATCCCTGGTCGGCCCCGGCGAGTTCGTTCGACTGAGGGCCGTTCGAGGGGCTCTGGTGCGCTTTCTGCGTGTGCCGTCCGGGTAGGATGGACACAGCATTCCGGCGGGCGGCTCCCTGAGGCGTCCGTCAGCCCTGATTCCGTTCTGCTCGTGACCCCGGGGGTGGCTCGGTCCGGAGCGGAGCAGGGCACGAGCGCCGGTCTCGGCGCTCCCACTCTCGTCGGCGTGGGCACGCTCACGCTGCCTGGCGGGAGTGCGGTCACGGCAGTGCCTGGCACCTGGTGGCACTGGCAGGGAGGGACTCCGACCCGTGTCCTATGACGCCACCTCGATCACCGTCCTCGAGGGTCTCGAAGCCGTACGCAAGCGTCCCGGCATGTACATCGGCTCGACCGGTGAACGAGGCCTGCACCACCTGATGAACGAGGTCGTCGACAACTCCGTCGACGAGGCGCTCGCCGGTGTCTGCACGGATATCAACGTCACCCTGCTCGCCGACGGCGGCCTGCGGGTCGTCGACAACGGCCGCGGCATCCCGGTCGACGAGATGGCGAACGAGAAGCGCCCGGCGCTCGAGGTCATCATGACCACGCTGCACGCGGGTGGGAAGTTCGGCGGCGACGGTTACACCGTCTCCGGCGGCCTGCACGGTGTCGGCGTCTCGGTCGTCAACGCGCTCTCGAGCCGGCTCGAGGTCGAGGTGCACCGCGAGGGACGGATCTGGCGACAGGCGTACGTGCGCGGTGACCCGACCGGTCCGGTCACCAACGCAGGCGAGACGGACCGCACCGGCACCACCACCACGTTCTGGGCCGACACCGAGGTCTTCGAGACCACCACCTACGTGTTCGAGGTGCTGGCCCGCCGGCTGCAGGAGATGGCGTTCCTCAACAAGGGCCTGCGGATCACCCTGCGCGACGAGCGTCCCGGTGGCGAGGACGTCTCCGAGCAGAACGGCGGCGAGTCCTCGGGACAGCGCGAGGTCTCGTACAAGTACGACGAGGGCATCGTCGACTTCGTCCGGCACCTCAACGCCACCAAGGATCCCGTGCACAGCTCGGTGATCTCGTGGTCATCGGAGGATACCGAGCGCGGCATCTCGCTCGAGGTGGCCATGCAGTGGAACACCACGTTCAGCGAGAGCGTGTACACGTTCGCCAACACGATCAACACGGTCGAGGGCGGCACGCACGAGGAGGGGTTCCGCGCCGCACTCACCTCGCTCGTCAACAGGTACGCGCGGCATTGGAACGTGCTGAAAGAGAAGGACCCCAACTTCACCGGCGACGACGTCCGCGAGGGCCTGACCGCGATCGTCTCCGTCAAGATGCGCGATCCACAGTTCGAGGGCCAGACCAAGACCAAGCTCGGCAACACCGAGGCGAAGACGTACGTCCAGACCTCCACCGGCGACATGTTGAGCGCGTGGCTCGACAAGAACCCGGGTGAGGGTAAGGACATCGCGCGCAAGGGTTTCGCCGCCGCGATGGCGCGGATCGCCGCGCGCAAGGCACGCGATCTCGCCCGCAACCGCAAGGGTCTGCTGTCGGCCGGCGGTCTGCCTGGCAAGCTCGCCGACTGCCAGTCGACGCTGCCGGAGGAGTGCGAGGTCTTCATCGTCGAGGGCGACTCGGCCGGCGGCTCGGGCAAGGGCGGCCGCGACGTCCGCATCCAGGCGATCCTGCCGATCCGGGGCAAGATCCTCAACGTCGAGAAGGCCCGCATCGACAAGGTCCTGCAGAACCAGGAGGTGCAGGCCCTCATCTCCGCGCTCGGCACCGGTATCCACGAGGACTTCGACGTCGCGAAGCTGCGGTACCACAAGATCATCCTGATGGCCGACGCCGACGTCGACGGCCAGCACATCCGCACGCTGCTGCTGACGTTGCTGTTCCGGTTCATGCGCGGCCTGATCGAGGGCGGCTACGTCTACCTCGCCCAGCCGCCGCTGTACCGGATCAAATGGACCAACGCCGCGGACGACTTCGTCTACTCCGACCGGGAGCGCGACGGCCTGCTCAAGCTGGGCCAGGAGTCCGGGCGGCGGCTGAAGCAGGACGGCATCCAGCGCTACAAGGGTCTGGGCGAGATGAACGCCAACGAGCTCTGGGACACCACGATGGATCCCGACAAGCGGGTGCTGCTCCAGGTGAGTCTCGACGACGCCGCTCAGGCGGACGAGATGTTCAGCGTGCTGATGGGCGAGGACGTCGAGAGTCGCCGCAAGTTCATCCAGCGCAACGCCAAAGACGTGCGCTTCCTGGACATCTGATCCGCGATGCGGCTGTTCTACGACAACGGTGATGTGCGCGCGCCGCTGCGGTGCGTGCCACGGAGGGAATCAGCGTGACCGAAGACGCCACCACGTCGGAGCGGGTGTCGATCGAGCCCGTCGACCTCCAGGTGGAGATGCAACGCTCCTACCTGGACTACGCGATGAGCGTGATCGTCTCCCGTGCTCTACCCGACGTCCGCGACGGGCTCAAGCCGGTGCACCGGCGGGTGCTCTACGCGATGTACGACGGCGGGTACCGTCCCGACCGCAGTCACAGCAAGTGCTCGCGCGTCGTCGGCGACGTCATGGGGCACTACCACCCGCACGGTGACACCGCGATCTACGACGCGCTGGTACGGCTGGCGCAGCCGTGGTCGATGCGTTACCCGCTCGTCGACGGGCAGGGCAACTTCGGCTCGCGGGGAAACGACCCGCCGGCCGCCATGCGCTACACGGAGTGCCGCATGGCGTCCCTCGCGATGGAGATGGTCCGGGCCATCGACGAGGACACCGTCGACTTCTCCGACAACTACGACGGCAAGACCAAGGAGCCCGACGTCCTGCCGGCGCGGTTCCCGAACCTCCTGGTCAACGGCGCCTCGGGCATCGCCGTGGGCATGGCGACCAGCATCCCACCGCACAACCTGCGCGAGGTGGCCGACGGCGTCCAGTGGCTGCTCGAGCACCCGGAGGCGAGCAACGAGGAACTGCTGGCCGCGCTGCTCGAACGCGTCAAGGGGCCCGACTTCCCGACCGGCGCGCTGATCGTCGGCAAGGACGCGATCGAGCAGGCGTACCGCACCGGGCGCGGCGCGATCACCATGCGCGCGGTCGTCGAGGTCGAGGAGGACAACCGCGGCCGCGCGATCCTCGTCGTCACCGAGCTGCCGTACCAGGTCAACCCGGACAACCTCGCGCAGAAGATCGCCGACCTCGCCAGCACCGGCCGGGTGCAGGGCATCGCCGACATCCGCGACGAGTCGAGCGCCCGCGTCGGGCAGCGGCTCGTCGTCGTGCTCAAGCGCGACGCCGTGGCCAAGGTCGTCCTCAACAACCTGTACAAGCACACCCAACTGCAGGACACCTTCGGCGCGAACATGCTGGCGCTGGTCGACGGTGTGCCCCGCACACTGTCCATCGACAGGTTCGTCAAGCACTGGGTCGACCACCAGATCGACGTCATCGTCCGGCGCACGAGGTACCGGCTGCGCAAGCGCGAGGAGCGCCTGCACATCGTCCGCGCGCTGCTCAAGGCAATCGACCGCATCGACGAGGTCATCAACCTGATCAGGTCGAGCGAGTCGGCGGCCGTTGCGCAGACCGCGCTGATGGAGTTCCTCGACATCGACGAGGTGCAGGCACGCGCGATCCTCGACATGCAGCTGCGCAAGCTGGCCGCGCTCGAGCGGCAGGAGCTGCAGTCGGAGCACGACGCCCTCCTCGCCGAGATCACCGAGCTCAACGCGATCCTCGCGTCCCCGCCACGGCAGCGCGAGATCGTCAGCGAGGAGCTCGCGGCGATCGTCGATCAGTACGGTGACGAGCGGCGTACGCGCATCGTGCCGCACGAGGGCGACATGACGGCCGAGGACCTCATCCCGCGGGAGGACGTCGTCGTCAGCATCACCCACGGCGGCTACGCCAAGCGCACGAAGTCCGACCTGTACCGGTCGCAGCGTCGCGGCGGGCGCGGCGTCCGTGGCGCGCAGCTGAAGCAGGACGACATCGTCGACCACTTCTTCGTGACCAACACCCACCAGTGGATCCTGTTCTTCACGAACATGGGCCGGGTCTACCGCATCAAGGCCTACGAGCTCCCCGAGGCCGCGCGTGACGCCAGGGGTCAGCACGTGGCGAACCTGATGGCGTTCCAGCCGGACGAGCGCATCGCCGGCGTCCTCGCGCTCCGCGACTACGAGGCGGCTCCGTACCTCGTCGTCGCCACCAAGCGCGGCCTGGTGAAGAAGACCAGGCTCACCGACTACGACTCGCCACGCACGGGTGGTCTCATCGCGGTCAACCTGCGCGACGACGACGAGCTGATCGGCGCGCGCCTGGTCGGTCCCGAGGACGACGTCCTGGTGGTGTCGCGCAAGGGCATGTCGATCAGGTTCCACGCGTCGGACTCGGCACTCCGCCCCATGGGTCGGGCGACGAGCGGCGTCATCGGCATGCGGTTCAGGGACGGCGACGAGCTGCTGGCCCTCGAGGTCGTGACGGCGGGGTCGTCCGTCTTCACGGCGACGTCCGGTGGCTACGCCAAGCGCACCCCGGTCGATGAGTGGATGGTGAAGGGCAGGGGCGGCCTCGGTATCAAGGCGATGCGCATCCCGGAGGAGCGCGGCACCCTGGTCGGCGCGGTCATCGTCCACGAGGGCGACGAGCTCTACGCGATGACGGCCAACGGCGGCGTCATCCGCACCCGAGTGACGGAGGGTGAGCTTCGTCCGCTGGGTCGTGACACTATGGGGGTGCGCCTCATCAATCTGGCGGACGGCGACGAGGTCGTGGCGATCGCCAGGAACGCCGAGGCGACCGTGGTCGACGACCCAGTCGACGAACCCGGAGAGGGGGACGCGTGAGCGACTTGCAGCGTTTCGCCACGCGTGGCGCCACCGCGACCGGTACCCAGGGCGGACGCGCCCGGGAGGCGCAGGGCCGCCCGTCCGGTGGTCAGCCCGAGCAGGGTCCTGGTCAGGGTGGCCAGTCTGGAGGCAACGGCCAGCGCTCGAGGCCCGAGACCGGGCCACAGTCCCGGCTCATCCCGACGCGCGCGACCGGCAGCCAGCCACGGGTGCCGGGGCGTTCCCGTGCGCCGCGGCGGGCCCACCTGCTGCTCAGCAGGGTCGATCCGTGGTCGGTGATGAAGTTCAGCTTCGTGGTGTCGCTCGTCCTGTTCGTGGTGCTGTTCGTCGCGGTGGCGGTGCTGTACTCCGTGCTCTCCGGCATGGGTGTGTTCGACTCCGTGATCAGCACGGCTCGCGACCTGTCCGGCGGCAGTGACACCTGGGACGTCTCCAGCTGGTTCTCCGCCAAGACCATCCTCGGCTGGACCGCCGTCCTCGGCGCCGTCAACGTCGTCCTGGTCACCGCCCTCGCCACCCTGGGTGCCTTCGTCTACAACCTCGTGACGAGCCTCGTCGGCGGCATCGAGGTCACCCTCTCCGAGGCCGAGTGAATCCCGGGTGATTCCGACCGCGCCGGTGCGATAGGCTCGTTTCGTTCGTCTCCTGGGGCTATAGCTCAGCCCGGTTAGAGCGCTTCCCTGATAAGGAAGAGGTCCCTGGTTCAAGTCCAGGTAGCCCCACCCCTCGGGCCGGTTCTTCGCCTGAAGAGCCGGCCTTCGTGCGTCCCACGCTCCCGCGTAGGATTGCGCCAACCTGCACGACATCCCCGAGGCGCCGGCCGGCGCCGCCTACCGGAAGGGCGCGACTGATGAAGAAGCTGCTCCTCCTGCTCGCCGCCGTAGTCGCGGGCGTGTTCATCTGGCGCAAGGTCCAAGCGGACCGCGAGGAACAGGACCTCTGGACCGAGGCCACGTCCGCACCGGACGCCTGACGGCGACCATCGGGGCGATAGCTCAGTTGGTAGAGCACCTGCTTTGCAAGCAGGGGGTCGCCGGTTCGAGTCCGGTTCGCTCCACTCCACAAACGAGCCCTGATCGGGCGTCACGGCCGACCCCTCGACGAGTCACATCATCCCCAGGTCAGGAGCACTGTCCGCGTCTTCCCACCGTCGCCCCGTGACGCCTCCATGGTGACCACGGCCCTGATCACGTGGCTCCGCGACTCTGATCCGGCATTGCGTTGGCAGGTCGAGCGCGATCTCGTCCACGAACCGGAGTTCCGGCAGGTCGGTTCAGCGAAAGTTCCGCTGTGGGCGAGATCGGCGAAGGAGCAGAGATGAGCAGTGTGGTGATGCACAACGTGGTGTCGGTGGACGGTTACATCGCCGACGAGCACGATCAGGTCGGCCCGTTGTTCGACTGGTACTCCAACGGTGACACCAAGCTGGCCGAAGGCGGCGGGCCGCAGATCTCGCAGGTATCGGCCGAGTATGTCCGGCCGATATGGGACAGCATCGGCTCGATGGTGATCGGGCGCCATCTGTTCGACCTGACGAACGGCTGGGAGGGCACGCCGCCGGCGGGTGACCACGTGGTCGTGGTGTCACACCGGCCCAAGCCGGCTGGGTGGCACCCGGAGGTGTCGTACCACTTCGTCGACGACGTGGCTCAGGCGGTCGCGAAGGCGAAGGAGCTGGCCGGTGACCGTACCGTTGCGGTGGCGGCGGGCGACATCGGCGGGCAGGCCCTCGCACTGGGTCTGGTGGATGAGGTGGCGATGGACGTCGTGCCTGTGGTGTTCGGGTCGGCAAGCGGTACTTCGGGTCGGTCGTCGGCCAGCAGCTGCTGGAGGACCCCGACGTGGTGATCCGGGGTGACCGGGTGCTGCACCTGCACTACCGGGTTCGCCGCTGACGGTTGGGCCTCACGGAGACGTGGCGCAGACGAGGGAGGGCATGTCGTCGACGCCCCCGAGTGACCCCCGGTCAGACGTTGTCGCGTGGGACGGTCTTCGTGCGGTGGTCGGTGAAGATCCGCACGCCATCCTCGAACGCCTCGACCGCGTTGGTGAGCAGGAAGTCCGTCGCCGTCGCCGACATCGTGCTCGTGGTCTCCACGCGGGTACGCCACCCGTCCCGGGCGATCTCGACCGTGCGGTCGCAGCGCACCGAGGCCGAGAGCGGGTCGCCCTCGACGATGCGGAACGTGTCGGTCGCCTGGTCGCGGTAGTCCAGGCCCTCGTCGGGGAGCCGGAACCCGCCGAACGGGCCGTGCGAGTGGACCAGCTCGACGGCACCCGACGCCGTGTCGCGCCTGATCTCCCTGGTCTCCGCGCCGACGCCGCGGGGCTCGTGCGCGGGCTTCGGCGCTGCCTCCGGGGCCGCGAACGGCACCGCCTCGTCACCCGCCGAGACCCGTACCGGCAGGTCGAGCACCGACGCACCGCCGGTCGCCACCCGCAGCGTGACCGGGGACGGTGACGGCCAGGCCCACGGCCAGTAGGTCGGCGAGACCGCGAGGCGCAGGCGGTGGCCCGCAGGCACGGCGTACGCGGTCGAGGTCAGTAGCACCCGCACCTCGTACGCCTCACCGGGCTCCAGCGGCTCCGGGTGCTCGTGGCCGTCACGGTGGGACAGGTTGAGCAGCCCGCGGGTGATCAGTGTCGACGTGCCGTCGGGCCAGACGTCGCACAGCCGGACGGCGACGAGCGCCTGCGGCCGGTCCGCGCGCACGGTCAGCCGCGCGACCGGGTTGCCGTAGATCTCGACCGGCGAGGTGAGCTCGGGACCGTCGAACGCCAGGGAGACGCCGTCGTCGAGGCGCTGGTCGGTGGGCATGTCGACCGGACCGCCGTACGCGCACCAGACGCCAGGGTCGGTCGGGCTCGCCTGCACGCCGGTCACGGGCAGCTCGCCCGCCTCGCCCGCCGGCTCGTCGGTGAGCGACCGGTCCGCCGTGAGGTGGTACGGCCGGGACTCGACGTTCGGCGACGGCCAGCCGGGGTCGACCAGCCAGCGGCCCGGGCGTTCGGCGTACGAGGACGCGGGGCGGACGGCGTCCTGCATCCACGCTCGCAGCCTCGGCTCGTCCATGATCCCGGTGTCGATGCCCTTGAGCCAGTGGTCCCACCAGCGCAGGCACTCCTGCAGGAACCCGATCGCCGGCCCGGGGTTGCCGTCGTGCGGGTAGATGTGCGCCCACGGGCCGATCAGGCCCTTCACCGGCCCCGGGTAGTGCTCGACCATCCGCAGGATCGCGTCGCGATAGGCGTCGGCCCAGCCGCCGACCATGTAGATCGGCGCCCGCATGCCCGCGTAGTCCTCGCACACCGAGCCCTGCTGCCAGAACTCGTCGCGCCGCTGGTGCGCCATCCACGCCTCGACGTACGGGGGCGTGCGCTCGAGCCGGTCGAGCCACTGCGCGCGCCACGAGTCGCCGACGACCGCGGGGTCAGGTGGCCGGGCGCTGTACGCCAGCATGGTCGACGCCCAGGTCAGCATGTCGCACGCGAGCAGGGTGCCGCCCATGTAGTGCACGTCGTCGGAGTAGCGGTCGTCGGTCGAGCAGAGGCTGATCACCGCGCAGAGCTCGGGCGGGCGTCGGGCCGCGATCTGCAGGCCGTTGAAGCCGCCCCACGACTTGCCGATGATGCCGACCTTCCCCGTGCACCACGGCTGTTCGGCGATCCAGGCGAGCACCGCGAGGGCGTCGTCCTGCTCCAGCGGCAGGTACTCGTCCTCGAGGATGCCTTCGGAGTCACCCGACCCGCGCAGGTCGACCCGCAGGGACGCGTACCCGTGCTGCGCGAAGTACCCGTG
Source organism: Streptosporangiales bacterium (assembly GCA_009379955.1). NCBI lineage: Bacteria > Bacillati > Actinomycetota > Actinomycetes > Streptosporangiales > Streptosporangiales bacterium. The sequence goes on from WHST01000016.1 coordinate 76,342, forward strand.
GATCGGGCCGTCACGCAGGGCCGTGGCGTCGTTCTTGCGGTACGGGATGTACTCCAGGATCGCCGGGACCGGGTCGTCCTCCGCGCCCTCGGGGAGCCAGATCCGCGCGGCCAGGCGGCAGCCGTCGGGCATGGGGATCCACTGGTGGGCGATGACGCGGATCGGGCGGGGTGACTCGTCGGTCGGCAAGAACGCTCCTAGTAGTACTTTGTTACGTGTGTCGCTACCGCTGATCCGGCTCGTGATGTGGTCGTGTTCTGATCCGTGACCCCGGAGGAGATGGACCAGGTCAGGCCGCGGCTGGTGGCGTTCGCTGCGGAGATGCTCGGCGGGC
>WHST01000017.1 GCA_009379955.1 Streptosporangiales bacterium
CCAGAACCTGCTCGGCAAGCGGGTCGACTACTCGGGCCGTTCGGTCATCGTCGTCGGTCCGCAGCTCAAGCTGCACCAGTGCGGCCTGCCCAAGGGCATGGCGATCGAGCTGTTCAAGCCGTTCGTGATGAAGCGGCTGGTCGACCTCAACCACGCGCAGAACATCAAGAGCGCCAAGCGCATGGTCGAGCGGGCGCGCCCTGTCGTGTGGGACGTGCTCGAAGAGGTCATCACCGAGCACCCGGTGCTGCTGAACCGTGCGCCCACGCTGCACCGGCTCGGCATCCAGGCGTTCGAGCCGCAGCTCATCGAGGGCAAGGCCATCCAGATCCACCCGCTCGTGTGCGCGGCGTACAACGCCGACTTCGACGGTGACCAGATGGCCGTGCACCTGCCGCTGTCCGCCGAGGCCCAGGCCGAGGCGCGCATCCTGATGCTCTCGACCAACAACATCCTCAAGCCGGCGGACGGTCGCCCGGTCACCATGCCGACTCACGACATGGTCATCGGCATCTACGTCCTCACCGCCGACCTCGAGGACGCTCCGGGAGCCGGTCGCGCGTTCACCTCGGTCTCCGAGGCGATCATGGCGTACGACCGCGGCGAGATCGCGCTGCAGTCGAAGGTCAAGATCAGGTTCACCGACTTCGTGCCGCCCGAGGGGTACGAGCCCCCCGAGGGCTGGGAGCCTGGACAGCCGATCACGGTCGAGACCACGCTGGGTCGCGCGTACTTCAACGAGACGCTGCCCGCGGACCACGCCTACGTCGAGGGCGAGGTGGGCAAGCGCCAGCTGTCCTCGGTCGTCAACAACCTGGCGGAGAACTACTCCAAGGTCCAGGTGGCGGCCACCCTCGACGCGCTCAAGGAGCTCGGCTTCCACTGGGCGACGAGGTCCGGCATCACGATCTCGATGGACGACATCATCGTGCCGCCCGCCAAGCCCCGCATCATGGAGAACTACGAGGGGATGGCGGACAAGGTCCAGAAGCAGTACGAGCGCGGTCTCATCACCGACGACGAGCGCCGCCAGGAGCTCATCGAGATCTGGACCAAGGCGTCGGCGGAGATCGCCGACGAGGTGGAGGCGAGCTTCCCGAAGCTCAACCCCATCTTCATGATGGTCAACTCCGGCGCCCGCGGCAACATGATGCAGGTCCGGCAGATCTCGGGCATGCGTGGCCTGGTGGCCAACCCCAAGGGCGAGATCATCCCGCGGCCGATCAAGGCGAGCTACCGCGAGGGGCTGTCCGTGGTGGAGTTCTTCATCTCCACCCACGGTGCCCGCAAGGGTCTCGCCGACACGGCGCTGCGCACCGCCGACTCCGGATACCTCACCAGGCGACTGGTCGACGTCTCGCAGGACGTCATCATCCGCGAGGAGGACTGCGGCACCGATCGCGGCATCATGTTCTCGATCGCCGACCGCAGGGCCGATGGCACGCTGCTCAAGTCGGAGACTGCGGAGACGCGGGCCTACGCACGCATCCTCGCCGAGGACATCGAGGTCGGTGGGAAGGTCGTCGCGGCGGTCGACACCAACCTCGGTGACAAGGTCATCGACCGGCTGGTGGAGGCCGGCGTCGAGAAGGTCAAGGCGCGCAGCATCCTGACCTGTGACGCCAAGAGCGGGCTGTGCGCCAAGTGCTACGGCCGGTCGCTCGCGACCGGTGAGCTCGTCGACATCGGCGAGGCGGTCGGCATCATCGCCGCCCAGTCGATCGGCGAGCCGGGCACGCAGCTGACGATGCGCACGTTCCACACCGGCGGCGTCGCGGGTGACGACATCACCCACGGTCTGCCGCGTGTCGTCGAGCTGTTCGAGGCGCGCACCCCCAAGGGCGTCGCCCCGATCACCGAGGTCGACGGCCGGGTGCGCGTCGAGGAGACCGACAAGGCACGACGCATCGTCATCGTGCCCGACGACGGCTCCGAGGAGATCGCCTACCCGGTGTCGAAGCGGTCGCGCCTGCTGGTGCAGGACGACGACCACGTCGCCGTCGGTCAGCAGCTCGTCGTCGGCACGGTGAACCCGTCCGAGGTGCTGCGGATCCTCGGCCCGCGTGCGGTGCAGGTGCACCTCGTCGACGAGGTGCAGGAGGTGTACCGGTCGCAGGGTGTGTCGATCCACGACAAGCACATCGAGATCATCGTCCGCCAGATGCTCAAACGGGTGAACGTCCTCGAGTCCGGTGCCACCGACCTGCTCCCCGGCGAGCTGGTCGAGCGGCCGCGGTTCGAGGAGACCAACCGCCAGGTCGTGGCGGAGGGTGGCACCCCGGCGTCGGCGCGTCCGGTGCTCATGGGCATCACCAAGGCCTCGCTCGCGACCGAGTCGTGGCTGTCGGCGGCCTCCTTCCAGGAGACGACGAGGGTGCTCACCGAGGCGGCGATCCACGCCAAGAGCGACTCGCTGGTCGGCCTGAAGGAGAACGTCATCATCGGCAAGCTCATCCCGGCGGGTACCGGCACGCAGCGGTACCTCAACGTCCGGGTCGAGCCCACCGAGGAGGCGAAGGCCCAGATGTACTCGATCACGTCGTTCGGCGAGGCGGAGTACGGTATCCCGCTCGAGCCGTACGACCTGGGGGAGTACGAGGCGAGGTAGGCGATTTCGCCGAGAGCGAAACCCGAGCACGTGGCGGCTGTCGTTTCCTTACGGCAGCCGCCACACGCTACGGTGCTGCGGACACAGTGCTGACTGCCTCCGGCGGTCTGCGACAGAGAGCGAAACGGAGTGGCTGATGACGGAGCAGGGCGGTTACACGCCCGGACCGCGTGACGAGTCGGCCGAGGAGCAGCAGGGTCCGGCCGAGGGTCAGCAGCCGGCACCCGAGCACGACTACGGCTCCTCGATCGCCGACGCGATGCGCTCCGGTAACGATGATCCACCGGCCGACGAGGGCGTCACCCAGCCGGGCTACGGCGACCCTGGGCAGGCGGGCCCGGCGTACGGTGCGCCGTCGTCGCCGTACGAGCAGCCGTCGGCCCCCGCGGGCGGCGACCAGCCGACGAGCCCGTACACCCAGCAGTCCACGCCGTACGGCCAGCAGCAGTCGTCGCCGTACGGGCAGGACCCCGGCCAGCCGCCTGCGTCGCCGTACGGGGAGCAGCCGCCGGCGTACGGCCAGGAGCAGGGCCAGCCGCCCGCCTCGCCGTACGGTCAGCAGCCCCCGTACTCGCCGTACGGGCAGGACCAGGGTCAGCAGCCGCCGTCCTCGCCGTACGGGCAGGACCAGGGTCAGCAGCCGCCGTCCTCGCCGTACGGGCAGGACCAGGGTCAGCAGCCGCCGTCCTCGCCGTACGGGCAGGACCAGGGTCAGCAGCCCGCCTCGCCGTACGGGCAGCAGGACCCCGGCCAGGCGTCGCCCTACGGCGGAGAGGCCGCCTCGCCCTACGGGCAGCAGGACCCCGGCCAGTCCTACGGCCAGAGCGCGTCCGGCTACGGCAGCGCCGGGTACGCCGACCCGAGCCAGGGCCAGGGTGCGGGCTACGGCCAGCCGAGCTACGGGCAGCCGCCCGCCTACGGCGCGCCCGCCTACGGGCAGCCGGCCGCGTACGGGCAGCAGGGCGGCTACGGACAGACCCAGCAGACCGACGGCATGGCGATCGGTGCGCTCGTCTGCGGCATCGCCAGCCTGTTCTGCTTCGGGTTCGTCACCGGCATCGTCGGGGTCATCCTCGGTTTCCTGAGCCGCAAGCGCATCGAGGAGTCCGGCGGCGCCAAGACCGGTTCCGGCATGGCGCTCGCCGGAATCATCTGTGGCTTCATCGGCATCGCGGGCTGGCTCTTCTGGCTCGTCATCACGATCGCCAGCGCCGCAAGCAGCAGCTGACGACCGCGGAACTCCGCGACGAGCCCCCCGGTTTTGACCTCTTCCGGGGGGCTCGGTAGTCTTGTCCCTCGTGCCTGGGAATCTCCAGGCACGGCGTGCCCCGCGAGGCCCTTTCCGGGTTTCTTGCGGCGCGCACTTCCGATCCCCTTCGATCACGTGTTGATCGAAGTGTGCGGGCGACACGCCCGACCGCGGGGGTCGGAGGAATCGGGTCATCCGAGGCTCGGCGAGCGTCCGTCTCGCGGGGTGGAGGACCCGGACCCACGACCAACCAGAATTCGGGACTTGGGAGACGTCGGTTGCCCACGATTCAGCAGCTGGTCCGCAAGGGCCGCAAGGAGAAGGTCGGCAAGACCAAGACTCCGGCGCTCAAGGGAAGCCCGCAGCGCCGCGGAGTCTGCACGCGCGTCTTCACCACGACCCCGAAGAAGCCCAACTCCGCGCTGCGCAAGGTCGCGCGCGTGCGCCTCACGCACGGCGTCGAGGTCACCGCGTACATCCCCGGCGTGGGCCACAACCTGCAGGAGCACTCGATCGTCCTGGTCCGCGGTGGCCGGGTCCGTGACCTGCCGGGCGTGCGGTACAAGATCGTCCGCGGCCCGCTCGACACGCAGGGTGTCCGCAACCGCAAGCAGGCGCGTAGCCGGTACGGCGCGAAGAGGGAGAAGTAGTCCGATGCCACGTAAAGGCCCCGCGCCGAAGCGCCCGGTCATGGTCGACCCGGTATACGGCTCGCCGATGATCACCCAGCTGGTCAACAAGGTGCTGCTGTCCGGCAAGCGCTCCATCTCCCAGCACATCGTGTACGGCGCCCTCGAGGGCGTCAGGGAGAAGAGCGGCAACGACCCGGTCGTCACGTTCAAGCGCGCGCTCGACAACGTCAAGCCGGCGCTCGAGGTCAAGAGCCGCCGCGTCGGCGGCGCGACCTACCAGGTGCCGATCGAGGTGCGCCCGCAGCGCGCCAACACCCTCGCGCTGCGATGGATCGTCCGCTTCGCCCGCGCCCGTCGCGAGAAGACGATGACCGAGCGGCTCACCGGCGAGATCCTCGACGCGAGCAACGGTCTCGGCGCGAGCGTCAAGCGCCGCGAGGACACCCACCGCATGGCCGAGGCCAACAAAGCATTCGCCCACTACCGCTGGTGAACACCGGCGAACACGTGCTGAGACGAGGAACGAAGAGCCACCGTGGCCACTGACGTCAAGACCGACCTCGCCAAGGTCCGCAACATCGGGATCATGGCGCATATCGACGCGGGCAAAACCACGACGACCGAGCGCATCCTGTACTACACGGGTGTCAACTACAAGCTCGGCGAGGTGCACGAGGGCGCCGCGACGATGGACTGGATGGAGCAGGAGCAGGAGCGCGGCATCACCATCACGTCCGCCGCGACGACCGCTGCCTGGCGCGACCACACCATCAACATCATCGACACCCCCGGCCACGTCGACTTCACGGTCGAGGTCGAGCGCTCGCTGCGCGTACTCGACGGCGCGGTCGCGGTCTTCGACGGTGTCGCCGGCGTCGAGCCGCAGTCCGAGACTGTGTGGCGGCAGGCGGACAAGTACCACGTGCCGCGCATCTGCTTCGTCAACAAGATGGACCGCGTGGGCGCCGAGTTCCACCGCTGCGTCGACATGATCGTGAACCGGCTCAACGCCACCGCCCTCGTGCTGCAGCTGCCGTGGGGCACCGAGGCCGACTTCCGCGGCGTCATCGACCTCGTCCGCATGCGCGCGCTGCTCTGGCAGGGCGACGGCAAGGGCGAGAAGTTCGACGAGGTCTCCATCCCCGACGACCACGCCGAGGCGGCGCGTGACTGGCGCGACAAGCTCGTCGAGACCATCTCGGAGAACGACGACGAGATGATGGAGCTGTACCTCGAGGGCCGGGAGCCCGACGTCGACCAGCTCGCCGCGGCGATCCGCCGCGCCACCATCGGCGCGAAGGTCACCCCGGTACTGTGCGGCACGGCGTTCAAGAACAAGGGCGTGCAGCCGCTGCTCGACGCCGTCATCGACTACCTGCCGAGCCCGATCGAGGTCGGGGCCGTGCACGGGCGTGAGCTGAGGGGCGACGACCCGGACGAGCTGACCCGCGAGCCGTCCGACGACGAGCCCCTGTCGGTACTGGCGTTCAAGATCATGAGCGACCAGCACCTGGGCAAGCTCACGTACGTCCGCGTCTACTCCGGTCGTCTGACGTCGGGCACGCAGGTGCTCAACGCGACGAAGGAGCGCAAGGAGCGCATCGGCAAGATCTACCGGATGCACGCCAACCACCGCGAGGAGATCAGCTCCATCGGTGCCGGCTTCATCGCGGCGGTCCAGGGTCTGAAGGACACCACGACCGGTGACACGCTGTGCGACACGGCGAAGCCGATCGTCCTGGAGTCCATGCAGTTCCCCGCGCCGGTGATCTCGGTGGCCATCGAGCCCAGCTCGAAGGCCGACCAGGAGAAGCTGTCGACCGCGATCCAGCGGCTGGCCGAGGAGGACCCCACCTTCACGGTCCGCACCGACGACGAGACCGGCCAGACGGTCATCTCCGGCATGGGCGAGCTGCACCTCGACGTCCTCGTCGACCGGATGAAGCGCGAGTTCCGGGTCGTCGCGAGCGTCGGCAAGCCGCAGGTGGCGTACCGCGAGACGGTCCGCGACAAGGTCACCAAGGTCACGTACGTCCACAAGAAGCAGACCGGTGGTGCGGGGCAGTACGCCAAGGTCGAGATCGACCTCGAGCCCACCGGCGGCGGAGACGGCGGCTACGAGTTCGTCAACGCCATCACCGGCGGTCGCATCCCGAAGGAGTACATCCCCTCGGTCGACTCCGGTTGCCAGGAAGCCATGGAGTTCGGGGTACTTGCCGGGTACCCGCTGGTCGACGTCAAGGTCACGCTCAAGGACGGGGCGTACCACGAGGTCGACTCGTCCGAGCTCGCGTTCAAGATCGCGGGTTCGATGGTCTTCAAGGAGGCCGCGCGCAAGGCGCATCCGGTCCTCCTCGAGCCGATGATGAAGGTCGAGGTCACGACGCCCGAGGACTACATGGGCGACGTGATCGGCGACCTGAACGCCCGCCGTGGCCAGATCCAGGCCATGGAGGAGCGCACGGGGCTCCGCGTCGTCAAGGCGCTCGTCCCGCTGTCGGAGATGTTCGGCTACGTCGGAGACCTGCGGAGCAAGTCGCAGGGTCGGGCGAGCTACAGCATGGAGTTCGACTCGTACGCCGAGGTTCCGCGGAGCGTCGCCGACGAGATCGTGCAGAAGGTCCGCGGCGAGTAGTCCACGGTCCGGCAACACCACGGCACCACGCGTATACCGAGAGGCCCACAGGGAGAAGCAGTGGCGAAGGCGAAGTTCGAGCGGAACAAGCCGCACGTCAACATCGGGACCATTGGTCACATCGACCATGGCAAGACGACGCTGACGGCGGCGATTACCAAGGTCCTGCATGACAAGCACCCGGACCTGAACCCGTATATGCCCTTCGACGAGATCGACAATGCGCCGGAGGAGCGGGAGCGCGGCATCACGATCTCGATCGCGCATGTCGAGTACCAGACCGACAAGCGGCACTACGCCCACGTCGACTGCCCGGGCCACGCGGACTACATCAAGAACATGATCACCGGTGCCGCGCAGATGGACGGCGCGATCCTCGTGGTCTCGGCGGCCGACGGCCCGATGCCGCAGACCAAGGAGCACGTGCTGCTCGCCCGTCAGGTCGGCGTGCCGTACATCCTGGTCGCGCTCAACAAGGCCGACATGGTCGACGACGAGGAGATCCTCGAGCTCGTCGAGCTGGAGGTCCGTGAGCTGCTCACCGACAACGAGTTCCCCGGCGACGACCTGCCGGTCGTGCGGGTCTCGGCGCTCAAGGCACTCGAGGGCGACGAGGAGTGGGGCAACAAGATCGTCGAGCTGCTCCAGGCGTGCGACGACAGCATCCCGGAGCCGGCGCGCGACATCGACAGGCCGCTCCTCATGCCGGTCGAGGACGTCTTCACGATCACCGGTCGCGGCACGGTCGTGACCGGTCGCATCGAGCGCGGCAAGGTCAACACCGGTGACGAGGTCGAGATCAGCGGCATCAAGGAGAAGCCGATCAAGACCACGGTCACCGGCGTCGAGATGTTCCGCAAGATCCTCGACGAGGGTCAGGCGGGCGACAACGTCGGGCTGCTCCTGCGCGGTACCAAGCGCGAGGACGTGCAGCGCGGCATGGTCGTGAGCAAGCCGGGCTCGATCACTCCGCACACGGAGTTCGAGGGCCAGGTCTACGTCCTGTCCAAGGACGAGGGCGGGCGGCACACGCCGTTCTTCAACAACTACCGCCCCCAGTTCTACTTCAGGACGACCGACGTCACGGGCGTGGTGGACCTCCCCGAGGGCACCGAGATGGTCATGCCGGGCGACAACACCACGATGCACGTCAAGCTGATCCAGCCCATCGCCATGGAGGAGGGCCTGCGGTTCGCCATCCGTGAGGGTGGCCGCACCGTCGGCTCGGGCCGGGTCACGAAGATCACCGGCTAGCTAGCACAACAGCAGGACGCAGGACGACGATGCGGTGGGCCGGGACCCTCCGGGGTTCCGGCCCCCGTGCCGCGTCAACACCAAGACCACGGCACGCTGCGGCACGGACTGAAGTGAGGAACCGAGGCCACCATGGCGGGACAGAAGATCCGCATTCGGCTCAAGGCCTATGACCACGAGGTCATCGACAACTCGGCGCGCAAGATCGTCGACACGGTGACGCGTACCGGCGCGAAGGTCGCGGGACCGGTGCCGTTGCCGACCGAGAAGAACAGGTTCTGCGTGATCCGTTCGCCGCACAAGTACAAGGACTCGCGGGAACACTTCGAGCTGCGTACCCACAAGCGGCTCATCGACATCCTCGACCCCACGCCCAAGACGGTCGACTCGCTGATGCGTCTCGACCTGCCGGCCGGCGTCGACATCGAGATCAAGCTGTAGGGAAGACTGATGAGCAACGTGACAGGCGTGCTGGGCGAGAAGCTCGGCATGACCCAACTGTGGGACGAGGACGGCAGGGTCGTCCCGGTCACCGTCGTCAAGGCGGGTCCGTGTGTCGTCACGCAGGTGCGTACTCCCGACTCCGACGGGTACTCCGCGGTGCAGATCGCGTACGGCGCGATCGACCCGCGGAAGGTGACCAAGCCGGTCACCGGCCACTTCGCCAAGTCGGGTGTGCCGCCGCGCCGGTTCCTCGTCGAGGTCCGCACCGACGACACGTCCGAGTACACGCTCGGCACCGAGCTCACGGTCGAGAGGTTCGACGTCGGCCAGCGCGTCGACGTGGTCGGCCGCAGCAAGGGCAAGGGCATCGCCGGCGTCGTCAAGCGGCACGGTTTCAAGGGCCTCAGCGCCTCGCACGGCACCGAGCGCAAGCACCGGTCGCCCGGCTCGATCGGCGGCTGCGCCACCCCGTCGCGGGTGTTCAAGGGCCACCGCATGGCCGGCCGGATGGGCAACGCACGCACGACGGTCCAGAACCTCCGGGTCCAGGACGTCGACGCCGACGAGGGCCTGATCTTCCTGCGGGGCGCGATCCCCGGCCCGTCCGGGACGGTCGTGCTCGTCCGCACGGCGGCCAAGGCCGCCGCGACCGACGGAGGTGCCGAGTGACTGACCTCACGGTTCACGACGCCAAGGGCAAGAAGACCAAGCGGTCCGTCGAGCTGCCCGACCAGCTCTTCGACGTCCAGGTCAACATCCCGTTGATCCACCAGGTCGTCGTCGCGCAGCTCGCCGCGGCCCGCCAGGGCACGCACGCGGTCAAGGGTCGCGGCGTCGTCCGCGGCGGTGGGCGCAAGCCGCACCGCCAGAAGGGCACCGGGCGCGCCCGGCAGGGCTCGACCCGCGCGCCGCAGTTCACCGGCGGTGGCGTGGTCCACGGTCCGACGCCGCGGAGCTACGCCCAGCGCACGCCGAAGAAGATGAAGGCGGCCTCGCTCGCCGGCGCCCTGTCCGACCGCGCACGCGGCGACCGGGTGCACGTCGTCTCGGCGCTCCTCACCGGCGACAAGCCGTCGACGAAGAAGGCCGTCTCGGCGCTCACCTCGATCACCGAGCGCCGCCCGGTGCTCGTCGTGGCGCCGCGCGAGGACGAGGTCACGTACCTCAGCCTGCGCAACGCGCCGGAGGTCAACGTGCTGGCGCCCGACCAGCTCAACACCTACGACGTGCTCGTCTCCGACGACATCGTGTTCACCGAGAAGGCGCTCGAGGCGTTCTGCGCCGGCCCGGTCGGTGCGCGACTCGGCGCCGCCGAGCTCTCGGCCACCGGTGCCGAGGTCGTCGACGAGATCGACGACGAGGACGACGACGAGGTCGAGGCAGCGGCCGAGGAGAAGAAGCCGGCGAAGAAGACCGCAGCCAAGAAGACCGCGGCGAAGAAGACGGCCGCGAAGAAGGACGACGAGGCCAAGGACGACGAGGCCGACTCCGACGACGACGCTGAAGGGGAGGGCGACAAGTGAGCAAGATCGCCGACCCGCGTGACGTGCTCCTCGCTCCGGTCATCTCGGAGAAGAGCTACGGCCTGCTGGACGAGAACAAGTACACGTTCCTCGTCCGCAAGGACGCGAACAAGATCCAGATCCGCGAGGCGGTCGAGGCGGTCTTCAGCGTCAAGGTCACCGGCGTCAACACGCTGAACCGCGGGGGCAAGCGCACGCGACGCACCCGCACGGGGTGGGGCCGCAGGCCCGACACCAAGCGCGCGATCGTGAGCGTCGCCCAGGGCGACCGCATCGACATCTTCGGAGGCCCGGTCAGCTGACCGGGAAAACCCTTCCACCGCCAGAGCAGAGGACGAGGACGAGGACCGACTGATGGCCATCCGCAAGTACAAGCCGACGACCCCGGGTCGTCGCGGTGCGAGCGTCGCCGACTTCGTCGAGGTGACCCGCGACGAGCCGGAGAAGTCGCTGGTGCGTCCGCTGCCCAAGAAGGGCGGCCGGAACGGCAGCGGCAAGATCACGACGCGCCACCGCGGTGGCGGGCACAAGCGGTCGTACCGGCTGATCGACTTCCGCCGGCACGACAAGGACGGCGTGCCGGCCAAGGTCGCGCACATCGAGTACGACCCCAACCGCACGGCGCGGATCGCCCTGCTCCACTACGCCGACGGCGAGAAGCGCTACATCCTCGCGCCGAACCGGCTCCGCCAGGGCGACCCGATCGAGAACGGCCCGTCGGCCGACATCAAGCCGGGCAACTGCCTGCCGCTGCGCAACATCCCGGTCGGCACCGTGGTCCACGCGATCGAGATGCGGCCGGGCGGTGGCGCCAAGATCGCGCGGTCCGCGGGCATGAGCGCCCAGCTCGTCGCCAAGGAGGGCGCGCACGCACAGCTGCGCATGCCGTCCGGCGAGATCCGCAACGTCGACGCGCGCTGCCGCGCCACCGTCGGCGAGGTCGGCAACGCCGAGCAGTCGAACATCAACTGGGGCAAGGCCGGCCGCATGCGGTGGAAGGGCCGGCGCCCGTCGGTCCGCGGTGTCGCCATGAACCCGATCGACCACCCGCTGGGCGGCGGCGAAGGCAAGTCGTCCGGTGGTCGCCACCCGGTGAGCCCGTGGGGCAAGCCGGAGGGTCGCACCCGTAAGCAGCACAAGCCGAGCGACGGCCAGATCGTCCGCCGTCGGCCGAAGAAGAAGCGCTAGGAGCCAGCTCGATGCCGCGCAGCCTGAAGAAGGGTCCCTTCGTGGACGACCACCTGTTGAAGAAGGTGGAGGTCCAGAACGAGAAGGGCACCAAGAACGTCATCAAGACCTGGTCCAGGCGCTCGATGGTCGTGCCCGAGATGCTCGGTCACACCATCGCCGTGCACGACGGTCGCAAGCACATCCCCGTGTTCGTGACCGAGGCGATGGTCGGCCACAAGCTCGGGGAATTCGCACCCACGCGCACCTTCCGGGGGCACGTGAAGGAGGACCGGAGGTCTCGCCGTGGGTAAGCAGAGCAAGGCCGAGACATTGGCCGACAACGAGGCGGTCGCGTCCGCGAAGTACGTGCGGATGGGCCCGCGCAAGGTCCGCCGCGTCGTCGACGTGATCCGTGGCATGAAGACCGACGAGGCCCTGACGGTGCTGCAGTTCTCGCCGTGGCGGGCCTGCGACCCGGTCTCGAAGGTGCTGCGCAGCGCGGTCGCCAACGCCGAGAACAACAAGCAGCTCGACGGTGAGCTGCTGTGGATCAGCGAGGCGTACGTCGACGAGGGCCCCAGCCTCCGCCGGTGGCGTCCCCGCGCACAGGGCCGCGCGTACCCGGTGCACAAGCGCACCAGCCACATCACCGTGGTGGTCGAGGAGCGCGGCGACGACGACGCCGAGGAGACGGGCGGCAGGCGCGCGTCGAGGTCGGCCGACCGGCGGGCGAAGAAGTCCACGGCCAAGGACGACAAGACCAAGGCCAAGGACGACAAGGCCGAGGACGACAAGGCCGAGACCGCCAAGGCCGAGTCCGACGAGGCCGAGACCGCCAAGGCCAAGGGCAGGCACGCCAAGGACGACGCCGGCGAGACCGAGGAGACCGGGTCGGCGGAGAAGACGTCCACGACCGAGAAGCCGGCGAAGAAGACCGCGGCCAAGAAGGCGTCGGCGGAGAAGGATGCCGACGAGGCGGACGACGCGGGCAAGGCGTCCGACGCCGCGACTGAAGGAGAGTCTTCCTAGTGGGTCAGAAGATCAACCCGCACGGCTTCCGGCTGGGTATCACCACCGACTTCAAGAGCCGGTGGTACGCCGACAAGCTGTACAAGGACTACGTCAAGGAAGACGTCGCGATCCGGCGGATGATGACCCGCGGCCTCGAGCGCGCGGGCATCTCCAAGGTCGAGATCGAGCGCACCCGTGACCGCGTCCGCGTCGACATCCACACCGCACGTCCCGGCATCGTCATCGGCCGGCGCGGCGCGGAGGCCGACCGTATCCGCGGCGACCTCGAGAAGCTCACCAGCAAGCAGGTGCAGCTGAACATCCTCGAGGTCAAGAACTCCGAGGTCGACGCGCAGCTCGTCGCCCAGGGCGTCGCCGAGCAGCTTGCCAGCCGCGTGGCGTTCCGGCGGGCGATGCGCAAGGCGATGCAGACCGCGACCAAGGCCGGTGCCAAGGGCATCAAGGTGCAGTGCTCCGGTCGCCTCGGCGGCGCGGAGATGTCGCGGTCGGAGTTCTACCGCGAGGGCCGGGTCCCGCTGCACACGCTGCGCTCCGACGTCGACTACGGCTTCTTCGAGGCGCGCACGACCTTCGGCCGGATCGGCGTGAAGGTCTGGATCTACCGGGGCGAGCTCCTGCAGAGCAGGTCCGAGCGCCAGGCCGCCGAGGCGGCGTCGCGCGCGGCCGCCCAGCGTGGCCGGGGCGACCGTCCCGACCGCGGTGGTCCGCGCCGGGGCGGCGGTCGCCGTGAGGGCGGCGGCCGTGACGGCGGGGCTCGTGACGGCGGCGGCCGCGGACCGGGTGGCGAGCGAGCCGCCCAGCCGCAGCAGGAGCGTCCCGCCGCGGAGCCGGCCGCCGATGCCGGCGGCTCCACGACCGCACCGTCTGCCGGCCAGGCGGAGCAGCCGGGAACGGAGGGCTAGTCATGTTGATTCCGCGGAAGACCAAGCACCGCAAGCAGCACCACCCGAAGCGCGGTGGCAACGCCAAGGGCGGCACGCGGGTCAACTTCGGGGAGTACGGCATCCAGGCGCTCGAGCCGTCGTACGTCACGAACCGGCAGATCGAGGCCGCCCGTATCGCGATGACCCGGCACATCAAGCGTGGCGGAAAGGTGTGGATCAACATCTTCCCCGACCGCCCGATCACCAAGAAGCCCGCCGAGACCCGGATGGGTTCCGGCAAGGGCTCGCCGGAGTGGTGGATCGCGAACGTGAAGGCCGGCCGCGTGATGTTCGAGCTGTCCGGCGTTCCGGAGCCGATCGCTCGCGAGGCGTTGCGCCGCGCGATCCACAAGCTCCCGATGAAGTGCCGGTTCGTCAAGCGTGAGCTCGGGGAGTCCTGATGAGCGAGAGTGCAGCTGACCTGCGCGTCCTCGACGAGGAGGAGCTGGTGTCCAAGCTGAAGGAGGCCAAGGAGGAGCTGTTCAACCTCCGCTTCCAGGCGGCCACCGGCCAGCTGGAGAGCCACGGTCGCCTGCGCGCCGTGCGCCGCGACATCGCACGGGTCTACACGGTCATGCGCGAGCGCGAGCTCGGCATCGTGGAGATCGTGGAGGAGACCGACAGTGAGTCCGAGGACGTGGCATGAGTGAAGCAGTGACCGAAGACAACGCGACCGCGAAGGTCCAGCGGGGCCAGCGCAAGATCCGCGAGGGCTACGTCGTCAGCGACAAGATGGACAAGACGGTGGTCGTCGCGATCTACGACGACGTGACCCACCCGCTGTACGGGAAGGTCATCCGTCGCAGCAGGAAGTACAAGGCGCACGACGAGACCAACGAGTGCGGTGTCGGCGACCGGGTCGAGCTGATGGAGACCAGGCCGCTGTCCGCGACGAAGCGCTGGCGCGTCCTGCGCGTCGTGGAGAAGGCCAAGTAACAGCTGGCCAGGTAGGAAACGCAGTACACAGCGGTCATCGGACCGACGAAACGGGAGTTGACGTGATCCAGCAGGAGTCGCGGCTCAAGGTCGCCGACAACACGGGTGCGAAGGAGATCCTCTGCATCCGGGTGCTCGGCGGCTCCGGCCGGCGGTATGCGGGCATCGGCGACGTGATCGTGGCCACGGTGAAGGACGCGATGCCCGGCGCCCCGGTCAAGAAGGGCGAGGTCGTCAAGGCGGTCATCGTGCGCACCGCCAAGGAGCGGCGCCGCACCGACGGTTCGTACGTCCGTTTCGACGACAACGCGGCCGTTCTCATCAGGGACGGACGCGAGCCACGCGGTTCGCGCATCTTCGGCCCGGTGGGTCGCGAGCTGCGCGAGAAGCGGTTCATGCGCATCATCTCGTTGGCTCCGGAGGTGCTCTGAGATGCGGGTCAAGAAGGGCGACACCGTCCTCGTCGTCGCCGGCAAGGACAAGGGTGTCAAGGGCAAGGTCCTGATGGCGTACCCCGAGCGCGACCGCGTGCTCGTCGAGGGCGTCAACCGGATCAAGAAGCACACCAAGGTGTCGACCTCGCAGCGCGGCGCCAAGACCGGCGGCATCGTCACGCAGGAGGCGGCGATCCACGTGAGCAACGTGATGGTCGTCGACGACGAGGGCAGGACGCGGGTCGGCTACCGCAAGGAAGAGACCGAGCTGCCCTCGGGCAAGATCAAGCAGCGCAGCGTGCGGGTCTCGAAGCGCACCGGGAAGGACCTCTGATGGCGACGACGGCTACCGAGCGGCCGCGCCTGCGGCAGCGGTACCTCGACGAGATCGTGCCCGAGCTCTCCAAGGAGTTCGCGTACGGCAACGTCATGCAGGTGCCGACGGTCAGCAAGATCGTCGTCAACATGGGTGTCGGCGAGGCGGCCAGGGACGCGAAGATCATCGAGGGCGCCGTCCGCGACCTCACGCTGATCACCGGGCAGAAGCCGGCCGTGGCGAAGGCGAAGAAGTCGATCGCGCAGTTCAAGCTCCGCGACGGCATGCCGATCGGCGCGTTCTCGACGCTGCGCGGCCCGCGGATGTGGGAGTTCCTCGACCGGCTGCTGTCGATCGCGCTCCCGCGCATCCGTGACTTCCGCGGACTGGCGCCGACCCAGTTCGACGGCAACGGCAACTACACGTTCGGGCTCAACGAGCAGCTGATGTTCCACGAGGTCAACCCGGACCGCATCGACCGCACCCGCGGCATGGACATCACGGTCGTGACGTCCGCCAAGACCGACGACGAGGGCCGTGCGCTGCTTCGCGCGCTGGGCTTCCCGTTCAAGGAGAGCTGACCGTGGCGAAGAAAGCACTGATCTACAAGAGCCAGCAGAAGCCGAAGTTCGCGGTTCGCGCGTACACGCGGTGCAACCGGTGCGGACGTCCGCACTCGGTCTACCGCAAGTTCGGCCTCTGCCGGATCTGCCTGCGGGAGATGGCACACCGGGGCGAGCTCCCCGGCGTGACCAAGTCCAGCTGGTGAACGACGCGACACCCATCCATCCGTCTACGCCGCAGGTCCCCGGCCCAGGTCGGGGAAACCGCAGTGAGAGAGGCCGCCGGCCATGATGACCGACCCGATCGCAGACATGCTGGCCCGTCTGCGCAACTCCAACACCGCGCACCACGACAGCGCGGCGATGCCGTACTCCAAGATCAAGGCGAACGTCGCCGAGCTCCTGCAGCGTGAGGGCTACATTCTCGGCTGGAGCGTCGCGGACAACGAGGGCGTCGGCCGCACGCTGACCGTCGACCTCAAGTACGGCCCCAACCGGGAACGCTCGATCGCCGGCATCCGGCGCGTCAGCAAGCCCGGACTGCGCGTGTACGCCAAGTCCACGTCGCTGCCGAAGGTGCTGGGCGGGCTCGGAATCGCGATCATCTCGACGTCGTCGGGACTGATGACCGACAAGCAGGCCGCGAAGCGGCGCGTAGGCGGGGAAGTCCTCGCCTACGTCTGGTAAGGAGCAAGGGACATGTCGCGTATCGGACGGCTTCCGATCACCGTCCCCGGCGGGGTGAGCGTGCGCGTCGACGGCAAGACCGTGACGGTGAACGGCCCCAAGGGCGAGCTGGCGCACCAGGTGGCAGGCCCGATCGACGTCACCGAGGACGACGGCACGGTCACGGTGACCAGGCCCGACGACGAGCGGGACAACCGTGCGCTGCACGGGCTCACCCGCACGTTGATCGCCAACATGGTCACCGGCGTCACCGACGGCTTCGCGAAGAAGCTCGAGATCGTCGGCACCGGCTACCGGGTGCAGGCGAAGGGCAGCAACCTTGAGTTCGCGCTCGGCTTCAGCCACTCGGTGGTCGTCCGGCCGCCGGACGGCATCGCCTTCGCGGTCGAGTCGCCGACCAGGTTCGAGGTGTCGGGCATCGACAAGCAGAAGGTCGGCGAGGTCGCCGCGAACATCCGTAAGATCCGCCCGCCGGAGCCGTACAAGGGCAAGGGCGTGCGGTACGAGGGCGAGCGCGTGCGGCGCAAGGCCGGAAAGAAGGCGAAGTAGCCATGGCTGGCACCAAGAGGGTCCCGGGTCGCCGTGCGGCGCGTCTGCGCCGGCACTTCCGGGTGCGCAAGCGCGTCAACGGCACCGCCGAGCGGCCGCGTCTCGTGGTCAGCAGGTCCGCGCGGCACGTCGTCGCGCAGGTCGTCGACGACACCGTCGGCCGCACCCTGGTCTCCGCGTCGACCATGGAGGCCGACCTCCGTGCGACCGACGGCGACAAGAAGGCCAAGGCCCGCAAGGTCGGCGCGCTCGTCGCCGAGCGCGCGAAGGCCAAGGGCGTCGAGGCGGTCGTGTTCGACCGCGGCGGCTACCGCTACCACGGACGCGTCGCGGAGCTCGCGGACGGCGCGCGGGAAGGCGGGCTGACGCTGTGAACTACGTAGGCAACGCGGGAAGAGGACACTGCTGATGGCTGGACCCAGGGGTCGCGGCGGCGAGCGCCGTGATCGACGCGACCGCAAGGACGGCGGGCCCGACAAGGGCACGTACATCGAGAAGGTCGTGAAGATCAACCGCGTCGCCAAGGTCGTGCAGGGTGGCCGGCGCTTCAGCTTCACAGCGCTGGTCATCGTCGGTGACGGCAACGGCCAGGTCGGCGTCGGCTACGGCAAGGCCAAGGAGGTGCCCGCGGCGATCGCGAAGGGCGTCGAGGAGGCGAAGAAGAGCTTCTTCCGCGTCCCCCGCATCCAGGGCACGATCCCGCACCCGATCACGGGTGAGGAGGCCGCGGGAGTCGTGCTGCTCAAGCCGGCGAGCCCCGGCACCGGCGTCATCGCCGGCGGTCCGGTGCGTGCCGTGCTCGAGTGCGCGGGCGTCCACGACGTGCTGACGAAGTCGCTCGGCTCGTCCAACCCGATCAACATCGTGCACGCGACGGTGGCGGCGCTTCGCGGCCTCACCAACCCCGAGGACATCGCGATCCGTCGCGGCCTGCCCGTCGAGGACGTCGCGCCGAGCGCGATGCTGAAGGCGAAGGCAGCCGAGGGAGCAGCATGAGCAAGCAGCTCAGGATCACGCAGCTGCGTTCGGAGATCGGTGGCAAGCAGAACCAGCGCGACACCCTCCGTACGCTTGGACTCAAGCGCCGCGGCCACACGGTGGTACGGGACGACCGTCCCGAGGTCCGCGGCATGATCGCGACGGTGACGCACCTGGTCACCGTCGAGGAGGTAGAGAACTCATGACGCTCAAGGTGCATCACCTGCGCCCGGCGCCCGGTGCGAAGACCAAGCGCACCCGGGTCGGTCGCGGTGAGGGGTCGAAGGGCAAGACCGCCGGGCGCGGCACCAAGGGCACCAAGGCCCGCGGTCAGGTGTCGCCGCGGTTCGAGGGCGGTCAGATGCCGCTGCACATGCGGCTGCCCAAGCTGCGTGGTTTCACCAACCGCAACAAGGTCGAGTTCCAGGTCGTCAACGTCGCGAGGCTCGCCGACCTGTTCCCCGAGGGTGGCGACGTGACGATCGCGGACCTCGTGGAGCGCGGGGCCGTGCGCAAGGGCCGTCCGGTCAAGGTGCTGGGCCACGGCGACATCTCCGTCGCCGTCAACATCACGGCCGACGCGGTCTCGTCGTCCGCCAGGGACAAGATCACCGGGGCGGGCGGGAGCGTCACCGAGGCGTAGTCCGCGCACTGTTAGAGTCCCCTGGCGGCCACTTACCCCAGACCGGCGGGTCGCCGTGTTCGACGAGAGGCACACGAACTGTGCCGCGCAGGAGGAAGAGTGCAGCTGTCGGCGTTCACCCGGGCGTTCCGCACCCCGGATCTGCGCAAGAAGCTGCTGTTCGTCCTGTTCATCATCATCGTGTTCCGGATGGGCTCGATCGTGCCCACACCCGGCGTCTCCTACGAGGCGATCACGAGGTGTGCGGAAGCGGCTTCGGGCGGTGAGAACAGCAGCGTCTACGGCCTGCTGAACCTCTTCAGCGGCGGTGCGCTGCTGCGGCTGTCGATCTTCGCGCTCGGCATCATGCCGTACATCACGGCGAGCATCATCATCCAGCTGCTCACCGTGGTGATCCCGCGCTTCGAGGAGCTGAAGAAGGAAGGACCGGGCGGCACCAGCAAGCTGACCCAGTACACCCGGTACCTCACCATCGCCCTGGGCATCCTCGAGGCGACCGGCTACATCGCCATGGCGCGGTTCGGCCAGCTGTTCGGCAACGCCCCCGGCTGTTCCGGCGACGACATCATCCCCGACCAGGGGGTCTTCACGATCATCGTGATGGTGTTCACGATGACCGCGGGCGTCGCCGTGATCATGTGGCTGGGCGAGCTGATCACCGACCGCGGCATCGGCAACGGCATGTCGATCCTGATCTTCTGCCAGATCATCGCGGTCTTCCCATCCCAGCTCGGCGCGATCTTCACCCAGAGCAAGTGGAAGTTCGCCGTCGTCATGGTGGTCGGCATCCTGCTCGTCGCCGCCGTCGTGTTCGTCGAGCAGGCACAGCGGCGCATCCCGCTGCAGTACGCGAAGCGCATGATCGGCCGCAAGATGTACGGCGGCAGCTCGACCTACATCCCGCTGAAGGTGAACCAGGCCGGTGTCATCCCGGTCATCTTCGCCTCGTCCCTGCTGTACCTGCCGCAGCTCGCCTCGCTGATCTGGCAGGACAACCAGGGGTTCGTGTCGTTCGTGAACAGGTACCTGATCAAGGGCGACCACCCGCTCTACATGGCCATCTACGTCCTCCTGATCTTGTTCTTCACGTTCTTCTACGTGAGCATCACGTTCAACCCGGTCGAGGTCGCGGACAACATGAAGAAGGCCGGCGGCTTCATCCCGGGCATCCGCCCGGGCCGGCCGACCGCCGAGTACCTCGACTTCGTCCTGACGAGGGTCACCGCCCCAGGATCGCTGTACCTTGCCTTCATCTCGTTGATCCCGCTCATCGCGATCGGCCTGGTACAGGCGACCCAGCAGTTCCCGTTCGGCGGTACCAGCCTGCTGATCATCGTTGGCGTCGGTCTCGACACGGTCAAACAGATCGAGAGCCAGCTCCAGCAGCGCAACTACGCGGGCTTCCTGCGGTAGGCGCGATGCGCATCGTGCTGGTCGGTCCTCCTGGAGCGGGCAAGGGGACCCAGGCTCAGTTCATCAGCTCCCACCTGGCGATCGCCAACATCTCCACCGGTGACCTGTTCCGGGCCAACGTCAGCCAGGGCACGCCGCTCGGCGTCGAGGCCAAGAGGTACATGGACACCGGCGACCTCGTGCCCGACGAGGTGACGATCAAGATGGTCCGTGAGCGACTGGCCGAGGAGGACGCCCGCGACGGGTTCCTCCTCGACGGCTTCCCCCGCACCGTGCCGCAGGCCGAGGTGCTCGGCGGCATGCTCGACGAGCTCGACCGCGGCCTCGACGTCGTGCTCGAGCTCGTTGTCGACGACGACGAGGTCGTCCGCCGGCTCGCCGGCAGGCGCACCTGCCGCCAGTGCGGCACCGTCTGGCACATCGACTTCGACCCGCCGACCGACGCC
This sequence comes from Streptosporangiales bacterium, assembly GCA_009379955.1. Lineage (NCBI taxonomy): Bacteria > Bacillati > Actinomycetota > Actinomycetes > Streptosporangiales > Streptosporangiales bacterium. The sequence goes on from WHST01000017.1 coordinate 20,436, forward strand.
AACTCCTGCGACCACTGCGGCGGCGAGCTGTTCCAGCGCGACGACGACCGCGAGGAGACCGTCCGCCACCGCCTCGAGGTCTACAACGACCAGACCGCGCCGCTCGTCGCGTACTACGCCGACCGGGGCATCCTCGTCGGCATCGACGCCACGGGGCCGGTCGAGGAGGTCACCGACCGTGCGATCGGCGCGCTGAACCCCCTCGATAACGCCTGGTCCTGATCTCCTGCGTCGGCGTGCCCTACTCGTGACGGTTGTCAGGGCCGGTCGGCCGTTCCGCGTGCGACGATGGAACGACGACGAGGGGACCTGAACGGAGCCGCACCCGCCATGGTGGAGATGAAGTCCGAGGCCGAGATCGCGCACATGCGCGAGGCCGGCCTGGTGGTGGCCCGCACGCTTCGTACCGTGTCCGCCGCCGTGGCACCGGGCGTGACGACCGGCGAGCTCGACGAGATCGCCGAGGAGTCGATCCGCGCCGCAGGCGCGGTGCCGAGCTTCCTCGGCTACCAGGGCTTCCCCGCCTGCATCTGCACGTCGGTGAACGACGAGGTCGTGCACGGCATCCCGAGCACGGAGCGGGTGCTCCGCGACGGCGACGTCGTCTCGATCGACTGTGGCGCGATCATCGACGGGTGGCACGGCGACGCTGCCGTCACCGTCGCGGTCGGTGAGGTGTCCGGCGAGCTGCAGACTCTGATGGAGACGACCGAGACCTCGCTGTGGCGCGGCCTCGCCGTCGCGCGTCCCGGCGGGCGGCTGGTCGACATCGGCAGGGCCGTCGAGGACACCGTCCGCGCGGCGGGGACGTACGGCATCCCGCGTGAGTACGGGGGTCACGGTATCGGCACCGCGATGCACCAGGAGCCCTTCGTCGCCAACTACGCCACCCGCAGGGGCGGGGCGTCGCGGCGCCTCGAGCCGGGGCTGGTCCTCGCCGTGGAGCCGATGGTGACGCTGGGCACGCACCGGTCCCGGGTGCTCGACGACGAGTGGACCGTGGTCACCAGGGACGGCTCGTACGCCGCGCACTTCGAGCACACGGTCGCGGTCACGGAGCGCGGGCCGTGGGTGCTCACCGCGTTCGACGGCGGCCGGCAGCTCCTCGGCGACGCATACGGCGGTCCGGCGGAGGCCGACGCAGGCAACGACGTGGACAACGCCACCGCGGGCGCGTCCCCAGGGCTGGCAGGTGATGATGTCCGATAACCACCCGGAGCTGCGTTGTGCCGACTCCGACCGCGAGCGCGTGGCCGAGGAGCTTCGCGAGCACTACGCGGACGGCCGGCTCACCCTCGAGGAGTTCCACGAGCGGTCCGACGCGGCGTACGCCGCCAAGACGTTCGGCGAGCTCGTCCCGCTGACCGGTGACCTGCCCGCGCGCGTACCGAGCACGGCCGAGGCCAAGCCGGCGAAGCGGGAGGTGCTCGACGCGGACGCCCGCAAGCGGCTCGCCGCCATGTGGGGTCCGTGGGCGTCGGTGTCCGTCATCTGCTTCGCCATCTGGCTCTTCTCGATGCTGGCGAGCGGGATGCAGTGGATCTACCCCTGGCCGCTCTGGGTCGCCGGACCGTGGGGCATCATGCTGCTCGCCGGCACGCTCGGCGGCGCCAGGTCGCAGCAGCGCCACGTGGAGCAGCGGCGGCAGCGCCTGGAGCGGCGCCGCGGTGGCAGCGACGACCCGCACGGGCGCTACCCCCACCGCGAGCTCTAGGGCCGTCGCGGCGGGCCGCGGACGGGCCTGTCCGCGCGCTATGCTGGACGTTGGTGCGCCCCCGGGTAGGGCCCGCTGAGCGGGTCATCGACCGGTGGCGTAAACTTGTCTGTCGTGCCCCGGCGCCACCCGGCGCGTCGCCTCTGGCGGTGCGGGTGGCTGTCCACACCGGGGCGTCCAGGCAGTCACCCACCGACGATCCGCCCGAACCGACGAGCCGTTGTGAGACGGGAGAGAATGCCCAAGAAGGAAGGTGTCATCGAGGTCGAGGGCACCGTCGTCGAGTCTCTTCCCAACGCCACGTTCCGGGTCGAGCTCGAGAACGGGCACAAGGTGCTCGCGCACATCAGCGGCAAGATGCGGATGCACTACATCCGGATCCTGCCCGACGACCGCGTCGTCGTCGAGCTCAGCCCCTACGACCTGTCTCGCGGTCGGATCGTGTTCCGCTACCGATGAGAGCCACGCCATGAAGGTCCAACCGAGCGTCAAGAAGATCTGCGACAAGTGCAAGGTGATCCGGCGTCACGGCCGCATCATGGTGATCTGCGAGAACCCCCGCCACAAGCAGCGGCAGGGTTGAGGCAGCAGACAACGTACGCGTGCCGCACCTCCGACCACCTGGTCGGAGCACCCCCGGACGGAGGCCGGGGCCACGCCCACCACGGGCGGGGATGCGGCGCGGAGGACCTCCGGAACGGCAAGGAGTAGCCACCCAGATGGCACGTCTCGTCGGCGTCGACCTCCCGCGTGACAAGCGGGTCGAGGTCGCGCTCACCTACATCTTCGGCATGGGGCGCACCCGTGCGCAGCAGACCATCGCCGGCACCGGCGTCGATCCCAACCGCCGCGTCCACCAGCTCGGTGACGAGGAGCTCGTCAAGCTGCGCGACTGGATCGAGGACCACTACCAGATCGAGGGTGACCTGCGGCGCGAGGTCGCAGCGGACATCCGCCGCAAGGTCGAGATCGGGTGCTACCAGGGCATCCGGCACCGCCGCGGCCTGCCGGTCCACGGCCAGCGCACCCACACCAACGCGCGCACCCGCAAGGGTCGCCGCAAGACCGTCGCCGGCAAGAAGAAGGCGACCAAGAAGTAGTCGGCTGGACGGATTTCGCAGCCGGACAGCTCTGACCGACGACCTCCCGAGGAGAAGCAGGCAGCATGCCGCCGAAGACTCGTACCGGCGCCGCCAAGAAGGTGCGCCGCAAGGAAAGAAAGAACGTCGCCCACGGGCACGCTCACATCAAGAGCACGTTCAACAACACCGTCATCTCGATCACCGACCCGGTGGGCAACGTGATCGCCTGGTCGAGCTCCGGCCAGGTGGGCTTCAAGGGTTCGCGCAAGTCGACCCCGTTCGCCGCGCAGCTCGCGGCGGAGGCCGCCGCGCGGCGTGCGATGGAGCACGGCATGCGCAAGGTCGACGTCTACGTCCGCGGCCCGGGCTCCGGACGCGAGACCGCGATCCGTTCGCTGTCCGCCGTCGGACTCGAGGTCGGCTCGATCCAGGACGTCACCCCGAGCCCGCACAACGGTTGCCGTCCGCCGAAGCGCCGGCGAGTCTGAGGAGAGCACGGACGAATGGCCCGTTACACCGGCGCGGACTGCAAGCGTTGCCGCCGCGAGAAGATGAAGCTGTTCCTCAAGGGCAGCAAGTGCGAGTCCGCGAAGTGCCCGTTCGAGAGCCGGCCATACCCGCCGGGTGAGCACGGTCGCGGACGCACCAAGGAGACCGAGTACCTGCTGCAGAAGCGCGAGAAGCAGAAGTGCGCGCGCATCTACGGCGTGCTCGAGCGCCAGTTCCGCGGCTACTACGAAGAGGCGAGCGGTCGGCAGGGCAGGACGGGCGACAACCTCCTGCAGATCCTGGAGAGCCGGCTCGACAACGTCGTGTTCCGCGCCGGGTTCGCCAAGAGCCGTGACATGGCGCGGCAGGTCGTCACCCACGGCCACATCACCGTCAACGGCCGCAAGGTCGACATCCCCTCCGCCCGCGTGAAGCCGACCGACATCGTCGAGGTGCGACACAAGTCGCTCGAGATGACGCCGTTCGTCGTGGCGCGGGCCGAGGCCGGCGAGCGGCGGGTTCCTGCCTGGCTCGAGGTCCGGCCGGACCGCATGCGGGTGCTCGTGCACGCGCTCCCGGGCCGGCAGGTCATCGACACCCAGGTGCAGGAGCAGCTGATCGTCGAGCTGTACTCCAAGTAGGCACAGCCTCGCTCCGGCGAGGCACCATCGCGACCGTCAAATAGCGGACGTCGCGGAAAGGAATCCGACAGTGCTCATTGCCCAGCGTCCCCTTCTGTCCGACGAGCAGCTCGACGAGTACCGCTCGAGGTTCGTCATCGAGCCGCTCGAGCCGGGCTTCGGCTACACGATCGGCAACTCGCTTCGCCGCACGCTGCTCTCCTCGATCCCCGGTGCCGCGGTCACCAGCATCCGCATCGAGGGCGTGCTGCACGAGTTCTCGACGATCCCCGGGGTCAAGGAGGACGTCACCGACCTCATCCTCAACCTCAAGGAGCTCGTGGTCAGCTCCGACCACGACGAGCCCGTCACGATGTACCTGCGCAAGCAGGGTGCCGGCGAGGTCACCGCGGCCGACATCACCCCGCCCGCGGGTGTCGAGGTGCACAACCCCGACCTGCACATCGCGACGCTCAACGCCAAGGCGAAGCTCGAGGTCGAGCTGACCGTCGAGCGCGGCCGCGGCTACGTCTCGGCCGCGCAGAACAAGCGTGCGGACGCCGAGATCGGCCGCATCCCCGTCGACTCGATCTACTCGCCGGTGCTCAAGGTGACCTACAAGGTCGAGGCCACCCGTGTCGAGCAGCGCACCGACTTCGACCGGCTGGTCGTCGACGTCGAGACCAAGCCCTGCATGCGCCCTCGCGACGCCGTCGCGAGCGCCGGCAAGACCCTGGTCGAGCTGTTCGGGCTCGCCCGTGAGCTCAACGCCGAGGCCGAGGGCATCGAGGTCGGCCCGTCGCCGGTCGACGCGCAGCTCGCCGCCGACCTGGCCATGCCGGTCGAGGACCTCGACCTCACGGTCCGCTCGTACAACTGCCTCAAGCGCGAGGGCATCCACACCGTGGGCGAGCTGATCGGTCGCAGCGAGGCCGACCTGCTCGACATCCGCAACTTCGGCGCGAAGTCCATCGACGAGGTCAAGGCCAAGCTCGAGGAGCTCGGTCTCGCCCTCAAGGACTCCGCACCCGGGTTCGACCCCAACGCCGTCGTGCGTGACTCGTACGACGACGACACGTACGACGACGACCAGAGCTACGCCGAGACCGAGCAGTTCTGAGAGGAGACGACCCCGATGCCCAGCCCTCCCAGGGGCCCGCGTCTTGGCGGAAGCCCAAGTCATCAGCGGCTGATCCTGGCCAACCTCGCCACCCAGCTCTTCGAGCACGGCCGGATCACGACGACGGTGACCAAGGCCAAGCGGCTGCGGCCGCTCGCGGAGCGTCTGATCTCCAAGGCGAGGCGCGGTGACCTGCACGCACGCCGGCAGGTCGGTCGCGTCATCCGCGACAAGGACGTCGCACACGTGCTGTTCGCGGAGATCGGCCCGCGCTACGTGAACCGTCCCGGCGGCTACACCAGGATCACCAAGATCGGTGCGCGCAAGGGCGACAACGCGCCGCTCGCGGTGATCGAGCTCGTCGAGGAGCTCGTGGAGCGCCAGGCGCCGGCCAAGAAGGCCACGGCGAAGAAGGCGGCCAAGAAGGCCGCCGAGAAGCCCGCGGCCGCCGACACCGACGCCGACGCCGACGAGAAGGACCAGAAGGACGACGCGCCCGACGAGGCGGCAGAGAGCACGGACGACGTCGAGGCGAAGGCAGACGACGCCGACGACAAGGCCGACGACGGTGGGGACGAGGACAAGGACAAGTCCTGAGCCTTCTCTCGGACCCGAACGAGCCCGCCTCCCAGCCCGGAGGCGGGCTCGTGCGCATCCGGCTGGACGTCGCGTACGACGGCACCTCGCTGTCCGGCTGGGCGGCGCAGCCGGGGCGCCGCACCGTGCAGGGGCTGCTCGAGGAGGCGCTCGGCCGGGTGCTGCGCCTCGCGGAGCCGCCCGCACTGACCGTGGCCGGGCGCACCGACGCGGGCGTGCACGCGCGCGGACAGGTCGCCCACGTCGACCTGCCGCCTGACCGCTGGGACGACGGCCGCACCCTGGTCCGGCGACTCGCGGGCGTCCTGCCCGGCGAGGTCCGGGTCCTGGCCGCGTCCGCGGCGCCCGCCGGCTTCGACGCGCGGTTCTCCGCGCTGTCGCGGCGGTACGCGTACCGCCTCTGCGACGACCCCGCGGGCCCCGACCCGCTGCGCCGGTTCGGCACCACCTGGCACCGCCGGCCGCTCGCGGTCGAACCGATGGCGCGGGCGTGCGCGGCGCTGGAGGGCGAGCACGACTTCGCCGCGTTCTGCCGTCGCCGCGAGGGAGCCAGCACCGTCCGCGGGCTGCTCCGCTACGCCTGGCGGCGCGACGAGTCCGGCCTCCTCGTCGCCGACATCGAGGCCGACGCGTTCTGCCACCACATGGTCCGTGCGCTCGTCGGCGCGGCCGTGGCGGTCGGCGAGGGCAGGCGGCCCGTCGACTGGCCGGCCGCGGTGCTCGCCGCCGGCGTCCGCGACTCCGGCGTCACGGTGATGCCGCCGCAGGGCCTCACCCTGGAGGAGGTCCGTTACCCCCCGGACGCCGACCTCACGAGCCGCGCCCGCGTCACCAGGAACCGCCGCGCCTAGTGCCGGGGCCTACACTGGCGCCGGACCTCGGCCGTGCGGGCGGCTCGGCGCCGGGGCCTCGCGATGACGGAGAAGCATGGCCGGATCCCGCCCGCCGAGTCTCTGGGTGCCGTTACGCAACGCCGAGTTCCGCGTCCTCTTCGTGGCCGAGACGCAGTCGGTGGCCGGCGACCAGCTCGCCAAGGTGGCGCTGGCGATCCTCGTCTACGACCGCACCGGCTCGCCGCTGTGGACCGCGATCGTCTACTCGCTGAACTTCGTCCCCGCGCTCCTCGGCGGAATCGGCCTGGCGAGGATCGCCGACATCCTCCCGCGTCGCGAGGTGCTCGCCGTCGCCGCGCTGGCGCAGGGGGCGCTCCTGGTGCTCATGGCCGTGCCCGGGGTCCCGCTCGTCGTGCTGTGCGTGCTGGTCTTCGCGGTGCAGCTCATCGGGTCGGTGTCGCACGCGGCGATGGTGTCGCTCGGGCGGGACGTCTTCGCGGACACGCCGGAGTACCTGCGCAGCCAGGACCTGCGCAGCATGAGCACGAACACGGTCATGCTGTGCGGCCTCGCCGCCGGCGGGCTCCTCGTCACCGTGATCGGGCCGTCCTGGGCCCTGCTGCTCGACGCCGCGACGTTCCTGTTCATGGGCATGTCCGCGTGGGCGTTCCTCGCCCGCCGGCCCGCCGCGCGGACGGTGTCGCCGGAGAAGGGCGAGGGGGCCGTGCGCTGGCTGTTCGGGCGGTCGCGGCCGCGCCTGCTGCTGGCGTTCGCCTGCCTGGTGGGCTTCGCGGTGGTCCCCGAAGGGCTCGCCGCTCCGCTGGCCGACCAGGTCGGGCTCGGCGACCGAGGCGTGGGGCTGCTGCTCGCCGCCGACCCGCTGGGGTTCGTCATCGGCGTCTTCGTGCTGTCGCGGCTGCTGGACGCCGAGCAGCGCAGCCGCGCGCTCGGCCCGCTCGCCGTCGCGTCGGTCGCGCTGCTGGTCGCCTTCTGGCTCCAGCCGCACCCGGTGCTCGCGCTCGCGCTGCTGATGCTGTCGGGGACGGCCGGCGCGTACATCGTCACCGCCAACGCCCTGTTCACGACCATGGTCCCCGACGCGATCCGCGCCTCCGCGATCGGCCTCTACCGGACGGGTCTGCGGGTGGCGCAGGGGATCGGGGTCGGCCTCGGCGGGGTCTTCGCCGAGGCGTCGGGCTCGGTGACCGGGACCGTCGGCGCCATGGCCGCGGCCGGCACGCTGCTCGCGGTGCTGGTCGCGATCGCCTGGGCCCGGGCGTCGGCTAGGGTCGCGCCAGGATCATCCGGAGGGACAGCGGCCGGTTGATCATGTCGGACATGTCGCCCCGGGCGTTGAACATCTTCGCCGACACCGACGAGGGCGACCTGTTGGTGTACGTGACCGCGCTGACGACGACGTAGTGGCCGATCGCGGTCGCGAACTCGGCGAAGTTCTTGCCGCTGAACGTCGCCCCCTTGCCGTTCAACGGGACGAACAGCCGGTTGGCTGTCGGCTTGACGGCGGAGGCGACCCTCTCGCTTGCCTTGATGTCGACCATGTTGGCCAGGCCGATCGTGGTGACGGTCTTGTTCTTGCTGTCGACGTAGGTGCCCATGGCGACCTGGGTGCACTTGCCGGACTTGAGCGCTCTCACCAGCCGGGCGCCGCGCACCGACTTGGCGCAGCTCGAATGCATCTTGGTCGTCTTGCGGACGTACCGGCGACCTTCGTCGGACTTGTACGTCCGGGGGAAGAGCTCGGCGGCGGTGAGCGCCTTCGGGTCCGATGACCGCTTGTTCAGGCGTTCGGTCAGCGGGACGGTGCTGGTCGGGCTCGGCGAGGACGTCGTCGCGGACGGCGTCGGTGTGGGTGACGACGTCGTGGGCGAGGGACTGCTCTGTGTGGCCGTCGGGGTGGGGCTCGGCTTGTCGCGGGACGCGACGACCGCGACGCCGCCCGCGGTGATCCCGCCGAGGACGAGCACACCGACGACGACGAGCACGATGATCAGCGGCATCTTCGAGCCGCCCGGCTTGCCAGGCGGCGGACCGTACGGCGGTCCGGGTGGACCGCCGCCCGGACCGCCGGGACCGCCGGGTGCCGGTCCGAACGGACCCTGCACGCCGCCCAGCGGCGGTGGGCCGCCCTGCGGTCCCTGGGGCATCGGCGGCATCGGCTGGGTGGGCGGGTTCCCGCCAGGGGGAGGCTGTGCCGGCTGGTACGGGCCCGGCGGGCCGTACGGCGGGGGTCCGCCGCCCTGGACGGTCTCCGCGGGGGGCGGCTGGCCGCCCTGCTCCCACGGGTTGGTGCCCCAGTGCCCCGGGGGTTGCCCGGGGCCTGGCCGTGTCGGATCCGTCCCGCCGCTCATGAGGGGCAGCCTACGGGGCGGCCACATGGCGCGGGGGACGTCGCAGACCCAGGTGCTCGCGGGTCGGGCGCAGCGTCACGACGCCGTGCCGAGGGTGAGGGAGCACGCCGCGAGGGCCCGGCGAGGGGGCGTTTTGCCGGGGCCGGGGGGCGCCGGGTATTCTTGCCGGGAGTTACGCCGTGCGATGCGCGGTGTTCGCGTGGCCGACCGCAGGTGCCGGCCCATCCGGATACACGAACCGAAGCAAAGGCCATGCCCGTGCGCACGTACAGCCCGAAGCCCGCCGACACGTCTCGGCAGTGGCATGTGATCGACGCCGACGACGTCGTCCTCGGCCGCCTGGCGAGTCAGACGGCCGTGCTGCTTCGTGGCAAGCACAAGGCGACCTTCGCTCCCCACGTCGACGACGGTGACTTCGTCGTCGTGGTCAACGCGGCCAAGATCGCCCTCACCGGCAACAAGCGCAAGGACAAGCTGGCGTACCGGCACTCCGGCTACCCCGGCGGCCTGCGCAGCATGCCGTACGAGGAGCTGCTGACCAAGCACCCGGAGCGGGCGATCGAGAAGGCGGTACGCGGCATGCTGCCGAAGACCCGTCTCGGCCGCCGGATGCTGAAGAAGCTCAAGGTGTACGCCGGACCCGAGCACCCGCACCGCGCCCAGCAGCCGGTGCCCTTCGAGATCACCCAGGTGGAGCAGTGACAGAACAAGCACAAGAGCAGACCGGCGGGGCCGAGGCCGACGTGGTGCCCGAGGGCGGCGTCTACACCAGCGAGACCCCGGGCGACGCGGCACCGGGCGGTGCGGCGGCGCCCAAGCGCGCGGTCGTGACCGGCTCGGCGATCGCCACCGGCCGCCGCAAGGAGGCCGTCGCCCGTGTCCGGCTGTCACCCGGCACCGGTGAGTGGCGGATCAACGGCCGCCCGCTCGACGTGTACTTCCCCAACAAGGTGCACCAGCAGATCGTGCGCGAGCCGTTCGTCACGCTCGAGGCCGACGGCGCCTTCGACATCGTCGCGCGGCTCCACGGTGGCGGCGTGAGCGGCCAGGCCGGGGCATTGCGTCTCAGCATCGCCCGTGCGTTGATCGACGTCGACAGCGAGCACCGTCCGCCGCTGAAGAAGGTCGGCTTCCTCACCCGCGACCCGAGGGCCAAGGAGCGGCGCAAGTACGGTCTGAAGAAGGCCCGCAAGGCGCCCCAGTACTCCAAGCGCTAGACCGCGTCACCACCCGTGGCCAGTGTTGGTCCCCGGCTGTTCGGCACCGACGGCGTCCGTGGCGTCGCCAACCGTGACCTCACGGCCGAGTTCGTGCTCGACCTCGCGGTGGCGGCCGCCCACGTGCTCGGTGAGGTCGGCGCGTTCGCCGGTCACCGGCCCAAGGCCGTCGTCGGCCGCGACACCCGCGCGTCCGGAGAGTTCCTCGAGGCAGCCGTCGTCGCCGGGCTGGCCAGCGCGGGAGTCGACGTCGTCCGCGTGGGCGTCCTGCCGACGCCGGCGATCGCCTACCTGACCGACCACCTCGGCGCCGACATGGGTGTCGTGCTCTCGGCGAGCCACAACCCGGCGCCCGACAACGGCGTGAAGTTCTTCGCCCGCGGCGGCCTGAAGCTCCCCGATGCCGTCGAGGACGCCGTGGAAGCCCGCCTGGGCGAGGACTGGACGCGACCCGTCGGCCCGGACGTCGGCAGGGTGAGCGGCGGGGAAGGGCTCGACGACACCTACGTGACGCACCTCGTCGAGGCGACGCCGCACCGCCTCGACGGCCTACGCATCGTCGTCGACTGTGCCCACGGCGCCGCCTTCCGGGTGGCGCCCGCCGCGCTCGCCGCGGCCGGCGCCGACCTCGTCACGCTCGGCGTCGAGCCGGACGGCCTGAACATCAACCAGGGATGCGGCTCCACCCACCTCGACACGCTGGCCAAGGCCGTCGTCTCGCACGGCGCCGACGCGGGCGTGGCCTTCGACGGCGACGCCGACAGGTGCCTCGCCGTAACCGGCGACGGCGACGTCGTCGACGGCGACCAGATCATGGCCGTACTCGCCCTGGCCATGCGCGACCGCGGGGAGCTGCGGCACGGCGCCGTCGTCGCCACCGTGATGTCCAACCTCGGCTTCCGCCAGGCGATGGAGGGTGCCGGCCTACGCGTCGTCGAGACCGCGGTCGGTGACCGCTACCTGCTCGAGGCGATGCACGCCGACGGGTACAACCTCGGCGGCGAGCAGTCGGGTCACCTGCTGCTGCTCGATCACGCCACGACGGGTGACGGCGTGCTCGCCGCTCTCCACCTACTCGCCCGGGTGGCGGAGACCGGCCGGCCGCTGCACGACCTGGCGGGCGTCGTCAAGCGGCTGCCCCAGGTGCTCGTCAACGTCGCCGGCGTCGACAAGTCGCGGGTGGAGAGCTCACCGGAGCTGCGCGCGGCCGTGGCGGCCGAGGCGGAGCGCCTCGGCGACGAGGGCCGCGTCCTCCTCCGCCCGAGCGGCACGGAGCCGAAGGTGCGGGTCATGGTCGAGGCGCCCACCGAGGCCGAGGCCGGAGCCGTCGCCGACCGTCTCGCCGACGTCGTCCGCACCCAGCTCACTCTCTGACCCGGCGGGCTTGCCGGGCCCGACGGGCGGTGCGTACGCGCTGCCTGACGCGTGCCCAGAGCACCCGCTGCACGACGAGCGTGACCGCGCCGGCCGCGATGATGCCGGCGAGGTTGACGCCGAGCTGGATCGCCGACAGCGACACCTGGCTCCACACGCCCAGGGCCATGGCCACCGCGATGTTGCCGGCGGCCGGCACGGTGGTCACCGAGATGAAGACCCCCACGAGGGTCGAGGACTTGGCGGACGTCAGCGACAGCACGCCCGCGCAGCCCGCGAGCACCGCCACGATGAACGACCACTTGTCCGGATGCACGACGAACTCGGTGAGCGGGCGGGAGCCGGTCTGGACCACGTCCGGCGTGATCCACCCCCACCAGCGGCTGACCAGCGCGCACACGAACGTCACGAGGATCGCCACGGCGAAGCCGATGACGAGGGTCCTGATCCCCTGCCATGCCCAGCGCGGCTTGCGGCGCAGCAGCGCCACGGAGATCCGCGCGAGCGGCGCGAACTCCGGGCCGAGCACCATCGCGCCGACGATGAGGATCGGGCTGTCGATGACGACCGCGATGCCGGCCAGCTGGGTGGCGATCGCGAGGAAGACGATGTACGACCAGGTCAGGCTGGTGTCGTCCTCGGTCTGGCGCTCGAGGGTGTTCCACAAGACGGCGTCGGATCCCGCGCCCGGCGCGGCGTGCTCGGCGCGCTTCGCGGCCTCGGAGAGCACCACCGTGTCGTCGAGCGCGATGCCGCCGTACCTCTCCACGCCGAGCGCGCGCAGGTCGACCAGCAGGGAGTCGGCCGCCTCGCGGGCGACGTCGCAGACGATGACGTCGCCCGCGGGCCGGACCGACGCGCCCTCGTGCACGGCGATGTGCGCGACGCCGGTGTCGGCCTCGAGCAGGTCGACGACCTCGGCCGTATGGGCGGCGGGGCACATGACCCGGACACTGAGCACGGCAGGATCATCGCAGAACGCCTTCGCCGGACGGGGCGCGACGGCGACACGTACGCTGGTCGCCATGTGCGGAATCGTGGGGTACACGGGCCATCGGTCTGCTCTCGACGTGGTCGTCGGCGGCCTGCGGCGGCTGGAGTACCGCGGGTACGACTCCGCCGGTGTCGCCGTGATCACCGAGGGCAAGCAGCACACCGACAAGCGAGCCGGCAAGCTCAGCGCGCTCACCGACGCGCTCGACGTCACGCCGCTGCCGGAGGGCGCCGTGGCCATCGGGCACACCCGGTGGGCCACCCACGGTGCCCCGACCGACCGCAACGCCCATCCGCACCTCGACTGCACGGGCTCGATCGCGGTCATCCACAACGGCATCATCGAGAACTTCGCGCTCCTGCGCGCCGAGCTCGCCGAGCGCGGCCACGCGCTGGTCTCCGACACCGACACCGAGGTGGTGGCGCACCTGCTGGAGGAGGAGTGCGCGCAGGCGGGCGTCTCGCTCGCCGAGGCGATGCGCCGCTGCTGCCGGCAGCTGTCCGGTGCCTTCACGCTGCTGGCGACGTCCACGGGCGATCCCGACGTCGTGGTGGCGGCACGCCGCAGCTCGCCGCTCGTCGTCGGCGTCGGGGAGGGCGAGCACTTCCTCGCCAGCGACGTCGCCGCGTTCATCGCGCACACGCGCGAGGCGCTGGAGCTCGCCGATGACCGCGTGGTCGAGGTGCGGGCGTCGGACGTGCGGATCACCGACTTCGACGGCAACGCCGCCGAGGGCCGGCCGTTCCACGTCGACTGGGACGCCTCGGCCGCCGAGAAGGGCGGCTACCCGTACTTCATGCTCAAGGAGATCGAGGAGCAGCCACGTGCGGTGGCCGACACCCTCCTCGGCCGGGTCGGGGTCGACGGCCGCCTCACCCTCGACGAGATGCGCATCGCTGACGACGAGCTGCGCGAGGTCGACAAGATCGTCGTGATCGCGTGCGGCACCGCGTACCACGCCGGGCTCATCGCGAAGTACGCCATCGAGCACTGGACCCGGGTGCCGTGCGAGGTCGAGCTGGCGAGCGAGTTCCGGTACCGCGACCCCGTCGTCGACCGCGGCACGCTCGTCATCGCGATCAGCCAGTCGGGCGAGACGATGGACACCCTGATGGCCGTCCGCCACGCCCGCGAGCAGCGGGCGCGCGTGCTCGCGATCTGCAACACGATCGGCTCGACCATCCCGCGCGAGTCCGACGGCGCCCTCTACACCCACGCGGGTCCTGAGGTCGGCGTCGCCGCGACGAAGACGTTCCTCACCCAGCTGGTCGTCTGCTACCTGATCGGGCTCTACCTGGCGCAGGTACGCGGCAACAAGTTCGGCGACGAGATCGACGACGTCATCACCCAGCTCGCGGCGATGCCGGAGACCGTCGAGCGCGTGCTCGGCACGATCGGTCCGGTGCGCGAGCTCGCGCGGGAGCTGCGCGACGCCTCGACGGTGCTGTTCCTCGGCCGGCACGTCGGCTTCCCCGTCGCGATGGAGGGCGCGCTCAAGTTGAAGGAGCTCGCCTACATCCACGCCGAGGCGTTCGCGGCCGGTGAGCTGAAGCACGGTCCGATCGCGCTGATCGAGGACGGCCTGCCCGTCGTCGTCATGGTGCCGCCGCCGCGCGGTCGCAGCACGCTGCACGACAAGATCGTCTCCAACATCCAGGAGATCAGGGCCCGCGGCGCCCGCACCATCGTGCTCGCCGAGGAGGGTGACGACTCGGTGCGTCCCTACGCCGACGTCCTCGTCGAGCTGCCCACCGCGCCGACCCTGCTGCAGCCGCTCGTCTCCACCGTGCCGCTGCAGGTGTTCGCCTGCGAGCTGGCACTGGCGAAGGGCCTCGACGTCGACCAGCCGCGCAACCTCGCCAAGTCCGTCACGGTCGAGTGACGCCAGGCCCTTCACCTACGCTGCGTTATGTCCGCGTCCCTGGTGTCGGGGCCGCCGACTTTGTACTGTCTGACAGACAGAGATGAGCCGGCTCGTCACGGTGACCCTCGGAAGGTGGTGTGGCGGTGTCCGCGGGAGGTGGGTACGGGGGTCGGCCCGACGACCATCCGGACTACGGTCGTGACTACAGCCGACCCGATCCTCGTGACCCCGAGTCCGACCCGTGGCAGCAGGACGACCCGGCCGACCAGTGGGGACAGCAGCCCGAGCAGCCGGGTCAGTGGGCAGGGCAACAGCAGGCTCCCTGGCCGCCGCCGTGGCAGCAGGGCGAGCAGCCCCAGCACCCGCCGCAGCAGCCTCAGCACCCGCAGCAGGGCTACCCACAGCAGCCCACCCCTCAGCAACCCAGCCCTCAGCAACCCCCTCCCCCCCAGCAACCCCCTTCTCAGTACCAGCAGCACCAGCAGTCCTGGCCACCGCCCGCGCCGCAGCAGGGGGACCAGTGGGGCCAGCAGCAGAACCAACAGCAGCAATACCAGGGCCAGCAGCAGTGGGGCGGTCAGCCGCCGCACTCCCGTCCCCAGCAGCCGCAGCAGCAGCCGCAGCACCCACAGCAACCCCACCCGCAGCAACCGCCGGGTGCACCCCAGCAGCACCAGCAGTGGTCGGGCGGGATGCAGGAGCAGCAGTGGGCGGCGCGCCCTCCCGGCTGGGAGGACGGCGCCGCGCCCGGGCAGCCGCAGCCGCCGTGGCAGCAGTGGGCGGGCCCACGGCACGGCGTGCCGTCGCGGTCGCGGTCGCGTGGCGGTGGCGGCAGGAAGCGGCTGCTGCTGGTCGGCGGGGGCGCTCTCGTCCTCGCGCTGGTGGTCGTCCTCGTCGTCGTCCTCGTGGTCCGCGGCACCGGTGACGAGGGCACGTACGAGGTCGCGTGGGAGGTGCCGGCCGCGAAGGGCGACGGCCAGCTCGTCGATGCCTACCTGGCGGGCGACGTCCTCGTCCGGGCGACCACGTCCGGCGTGTCCGGCTACGCCGTCGACGATGGCAAGCGGGCGTGGCAGGCCAAGCCGCCGACCGGCCAGCAGGTGTGCACGATCTCGCCGCCGGCGCCGGGCAACGTCGCGATCGCCGTCACAGGTCCCGCCAAGCAGGGCAGTGACCCGGGCCAGTGCACCGAGGCCGCCGCGATCGACGTGACGAGCGGCAAGGAGCTGTGGCGCAAGCGCCTCGTCGCCGGCACCGACGCCCAGACCCCGACCGCGGCAGCCGCCGCGGTGGTGCAGGGTGTCGCCGTCGTCTCCAACGGGCGCGTCACCGCGTTCGACGTCAACGGCGGCGCGCAACGGTGGACCGTCGGGCCGAAGGACAACGCGAACTGCCATGCCGGCGACCTGATGGCGTCCGACGACGCGCTGGTGGCGTTCGTCGACTGCGCGGGCAAGGCCACGAGCCGGCAGGACGACTCGCTCGTCTCCCTGAGCCCGACCGACGGCGCCGGCGTGTGGACCGCCAAGGTCAAGAACGACAAGGGTGAGGCCGCGCCCAGCGTGGTCAGCGTCTCCCCGACCGTGATCCGCGTCCAGGACGAGAAGGGCACCGCGGCACAGCCGGCGCCGGCGGAGTTCGCCGTTCTCGACGACCAGGGCAAGGTGACCGCCACCTTCGGCGCGGCGGGAGCGGGGGGTGACCTCGACACCACGGACGTCGGCCGGGCGCCTGGCTTCCACGGCAGGTACCCGCTCGCCGTCGTCGGCACCACCCTCGTCGGCCTGGGGCGTGCCGAGAGCGGCTCCCTCTCCCACGCCGTCGGCGTCGACCTGACCGACGGACAGCGCGCCTGGAACAAGAGCCTCGGTGCCGGCGCGAACGGCGCGATGGTGTTCGGTGACGGCGTCTCGAAGAGCAAGGCGACCGTCTACACCGCGGGCTCCGCGGAGGGGCAGACATGGTTCTCGACCGTCGACGCGAAGAGCGGCACGGTGACCAAGAGCGAGGTCGTCACCACGATCTCCGACGGGTCGGCCCTGGGCCAGCGTCTCTACGTCCGCTCGGGGGAGACCCTGCTCGAGGTCGACGTCAGCGCGAAGGGCAACCCGCCGGCGATCAGGGCGTACGCCCCCGCCTGACGACGCGAAGGAACCCGTTGCCGTAGGTCAACCGTCGCACCCGGTACCTTTCTACCGGTGGTCTGCACGAAACCGTCGTGGCGGACCTATGAGCCGTGCGTGCGCAGGAGGCATTTCGTGTCGTCATCTGGAGGCCACTACGGTGGCGGGAACTGGGGTCAGGGCGATGACCCCTGGGGGCAGGGTGGCCAGCCGGCTCCCGACCCGGCGCAAGGGAACCAGCAGCAGCAGCCCTGGGTGCAACCCACCCAGGAGTGGGGCGGCCAGGCGCAGGAGCCGCCGGCCCCCGGCAGCTGGGACGCCGGCCCGCCGAGCAGCCAGGGCTGGGACACCGGCCCACCGCCACAGGGCGACCAGGGCTGGGGTGGCCAGCAGCAGCAGCCCCCTCCGGGTCAGCAGCCCCCTCCGGGTGGATACGCCCCCGGCGGGCAGCCGCAGTGGGGGGCTCCGCCTCCTCCACCGGGTGGTGGTTACGGGCCTCCGCCGCCCAAGCCGCCGGGCGGCTCGAACAAGGGCCTGATCATCGGACTCAGCGCGGGTGGCGGCGTCTTCGTCCTCATCATCATCATCGTCATCATCGTCGTGGCCACGTCGGGCGGGGGCGGGTCGCCCACCGGCGGACCGAGCGGCAGCGCGAACGTCGAGACCCAGCGCAAGCAGTCGTGGTCCGTGCCGGAGCCCGACTCGGAGAAGTCCGCCACCACGCTCAGCGCCTTCCCGTCGAAGGACAACTCCACCCTGGTGCGGATCAGCCAGGCGGGCATCACCGGCTACAACGCCCAGGACGGCAAGGAGAAGTGGACCATCGCCGTCCCCGAGGGCACCGCGCTCTGCGCGGCCTCGCGTGAGGCGCCCGACGACGTCGCCGCGATGGTCTTCGGCGCGGACGAGAAGTGCACGACGGTCGCGGCCGTCGACGTGGTCCAGGGCAAGCAGCTCTGGTCGAACAACTTCAAGGTCAACGACGCGAACTACGCGCCGAGGAACGCCGCGGTGTCCGCCGCCGCCGGCAAGATCTACGTGTCGACCGGCGAGCGGGTGATCAGGTACGACGCCAAGCTGGCGCCGGCCTCGTCCGGTGAGGCGCTGCCGCTGTCCGCGGCGCCGAAGGAGGAAGGCTGCTCGACCGGTGACGTCCGGGCGACCGACAAGGGTGCGCTCGCGACGATGACCTGCGGCTACGGCGAGAAGAGCTACCTGATCGCCCTGACCCCGTCCGACAAGGGCCTGACCTCGGTGTTCACCACGGAGATCAAGTCCGAGAGCAGGCTCTCGAGCTTCGGCATCGTGAGCGCCACCCCGCCGATCATCCACGTCGACAACGCCTCCGACCACGGCGAGCTGCGACTGTTCGACGACAAGGGCGTGCAGACCAAGGTCATCCAGTCCCGCGGCGACGGCGGCGCCATGGCCCTGCGGCCGAGCTTCGGGACGACCGGGTTCAACGACATGCGCGACGACTACCCGGTGCAGGTCGTCGGCACCACCCTGATCGCGATGAAGGACAAGGGGTCCGACTACAAGGCGAAGCCCGCGGTCATCGCCGTCAACCTCACGACCGGCGAGCGGGAGTGGACGAAGGAGATCGACACGCCGGGGGATGGGGTCATGGTGCGTACCGCGGACGCCGCCAAGGTCACCATCCTGACGACGGGTGGCTACGACGCCGACTACACGACGAAGCACCCGCCGCAGCTGTCGACGATCGACCCGGCGAAGAAGGGGGCGACCGCCCCCGGGGACAAGATCGACATCGGCGACGACAGCGCCTCGTCGACCAGCTTCAGCTACAGCGGTCTCTACTCGATGGGGAAATACCTGCTCATGCTGAAGCTCAACAAGTCCGGTGACGGTGCCATGCTCACCGGCTTCGGCCCGAAGTAGCCGCGGAGGCTCCGACGCGCGATCTGCCAAGCTGGGGGCGTGATCGTCGGAGTGGGTGTGGACGTCGTCCCCGTCGAGCGGTTCGCGACGGCGCTGGAGCGGACGCCCGGGCTGGCCGCCCGGGTGTTCACTCCCGCCGAGCGCCAGCTGCCGGTGGCGTCGCTCGCGGCCAGGTTCGCCGCCAAGGAGGCGGTGGCCAAGGCGCTGGGCGTGCCGGCCGGCCTGGAGTGGCATGACTGCGAGGTCGTCGGGGGCGGCGGCGGGCGTCCCGTGCTCGAGGTGCGGGGCACCGTGCAGGACTGGGCGGCCAGGCTCGGCGTCCGCAGCTGGCACCTCTCGCTGAGCCACGACGGCGGCATGGCCGTCGCCATGGTGGTGGCGGAGGCATGAGCGGGCGCGTGGGCGGATGAGACGGGCGCACGTGGTCGACGACGTCCGCGCCGCCGAGCGGGCGCTGATGGCGCGGCTACCGGATGGTGCGCTCATGCAGCGCGCCGCCGCCGGGCTCGCCTCGACGTGCGCGCGCCTGCTGCCCCGCGTGTACGGCTCCCGCGTCGTGCTGCTCGTCGGCAGCGGTGACAACGGCGGCGACGCGCTGTACGCGGGCACGCGGCTCGCCCGGCGCGGTGCGCGGGTCAGCGCCCTGCTCGTCGGGTCGCGCGTGCACGAGCAGGGGATCGCCGCGCTTCGTCGCGCCGGCGGGGCCGTGGTGACGGATCCGGCTGCTCTCGCCGTCCTCGACGACGCCGACCTCGTCGTCGACGGGCTGCTGGGTATCGGCGGGCGCGGCGGGCTCCGCGAGCCGGCGGCGACGGTGGCCGGGCGCGTGGCCGAGACGGGCGCGACCGTGGTGGCGGTCGACCTGCCGAGCGGGGTCGACGCCTCGACCGGTGAGGTCGACGGCGTCGCCGTACGGGCCGACGTCACCGTCACCTTCGGCACCTGGAAGCCCGGCCTGCTCGTCGACCCCGCGGCGACGTACGCGGGCGCGGTCGAGCTCGTCGACATCGGCCTCGCGGACGACCTGCCGGCCGCGGCCGTCGAGGCGCTGCAGGCTGCGGACGTCGCGGCGCTGCTGCCCGCGCCGGCCGGCGAGTCCGACAAGTACCGGCGCGGCGTCGTCGGGGTCGTCGCCGGCAGCGACCGCTTCCCCGGCGCGGCCGTGCTCGCCGTCACCGCCGCGGCCAGGGCCGGAGCCGGCATGGTGCGCTACTCGGGTCCGCGGCGGGTAGCCGACGCCGTGCTCGCCGAACTGCCGTCGACGGTGGTCCACGAGGGCATGCCCGCCGACGCCGGCCGCGTCCAGGCATGGATCGTCGGGCCGGGCGTCGACACCGACGAGATCGCCGCGGAGCGACTCGCCCAGGTGCTCGCGAGCGACGTGCCCGTCCTGGTCGACGCCGACGGCCTCGGCGTCCTCGCCGCCACGCTGGGCGACGGTCCCCTCGACCGGTCGGCGCCCACCCTGCTGACGCCGCACGCCGGCGAGTTCGCAAGGCTCGCCGGCGCCGATCGGGCCGAGGTCGAGGCGCGCCGGCTGACCCACGTACGCGACCTCGCCGACCGGCTGGGGGTCACGGTCCTGCTGAAGGGGTCGACCACCCTCGTCGCCGCCCCCGGCATGCCCGTCCGCGCCAACCCGACGGGCACCCCGTGGCTCGCGACCGGGGGCACCGGCGACGTGCTCTCCGGCCTGTGCGGGGCCTTGCTCGCGCAGGGGCTGTCGCCGCGTGACGCCGGCAGCGTCGGCGCGTACCTGCATGGCCTCGCCGCCCGCCTCGCGGCCGACAGTGTTGACTGCCTCCGGCGGCCTGGCGGCAGTGCTCCGATCTCGGCGGAGCGCCTCGTCCCCGCGATCACCGACGCCTGGCGCTCGCTCTCCGGGGGCCTGGGACAATAGAGCTGTGGACGTCATGGTTCCGGGCGAGGCGAGGATCGACCTCGACGCCGTCAGTTCCAACGTCGCGGCGCTGCGCGAGCACGCCGGCGGCGCCGGGCTGATGGCGGTGGTCAAGGCCGACGGTTACGGGCACGGCATGCTGCCCGTAGCGCGGGCCGCGCTCGCCGGCGGCGCGGGCTGGCTCGGCGTCGCCCTGATCGACGAGGCCCTGGAGCTGCGTGTGGCCGGCGTCTACGCCCCGCTGCTGGCCTGGCTCACGGTTCCCGGTGACAGGTTCGCCGCCGCCGTGGCCGCCGACGTCGACCTCGGTGCGGGTGCGTCCTGGACGCTCGACGAGATCGCGAAGGGCGCTGTGGAGGCCGATCGGCCCGCGCGCGTCCACCTCAAGATCGACACCGGGCTCTCGCGCGGCGGCGCGACGGTCGCCGACTGGCCCGAGCTGGTGCGGTCGGCGCGGCGGCACGAGGCCGACGGCCTCGTCCGGGTGGTCGGCGTGTGGTCGCACCTCGCATGCGCCGACGAGCCGGGACACCCGTCCCTCGACGCCCAGCTCACGGCCTTCCGCGACGCCCTGGCGTATGCGGAGGCGCAGGGACTCCGTCCCGAGGTGCGGCACCTGGCGAACTCGGCGGCGACGCTCACGCTGCCCGGCGCACGGTACGACCTCGTCCGCACGGGCATCGCGGCGTACGGGCTCACCCCGGTGCCGCAGCTCGGCGGGCCGGAACGCTACGGCCTGCGTCCGGCCATGACCCTGCTCGGGCGACTCGCCGTGGTGAAGCGGGTGGCAGGGGGCGCCGCGGTCTCGTACGGACACACCTACCGCACCGAGCGGCCGACCACGCTCGCGCTGGTGCCATTGGGCTACGGCGACGGCGTGCCGCGCGCGGCGTCGAGCCGGGCGGAGGTCCTCGTGGCGGGTCGGCGGCGGCGGATCGCGGGGCGGGTGTGCATGGACCAGTTCGTCGTCGACCTCGGCGACGACGCCGCGGCCGCCGGCGACGAGGCCGTCCTGTTCGGTCCCGGCGACGCCGGGGAGCCGACCGCGCAGGACTGGGCGGAGGTCCTCGACACGATCTCGTATGAGATCGTCACGAGAGTCGGTGCGCGGGTGCCGCGTACGTACGAGGCGCCGCGTGACGGACGGGAGGAGCGGAGGTCGTGAACCGGGGGCCCAAGGTTGCCGGCATCGTGGCCGGCGCGGCGGCCGGAGTGCTCGCCGCCGGTGTCGCGGCGGGCATCGCCGCGGAACGCTATGCCGTCGGACGCTTGCGCCTCGGCCCCGATCCCGAGGCGCGTGAGCCGTTCGGTCGGCTGCGCGGCAGACCGCTGACCGTGCTCGCCGACGACGGTGTGCCGCTGCACGTCGAGATCGACGGAGACGACGACGCCGACGTGACCGTGGTGTTCTGCCACGGGTACGGCCTGCGCTCGGACTGCTGGCACTACCAGCGCCGCTACCTCAGGCACCTCGGCCGGCTGGTGTTCTGGGACCAGCGCAGCCACGGGCGGTCAGGACGCAGCCCCGCCGAGCACTGCACCATCGAGCAGCTCGGGCGCGACCTGCACGCCGTGCTCAACGCCGCCGTGCCCCGCGGACCCGTCGTGCTGATGGGCCACTCCATGGGCGGCATGACGATCATGTCCCTCGCCGAGCGGCAGCCGGACCTGTTCGGCGACCGGATCGTCGGCGTCGGGTTCGTGGCGAGCGCGGCGGATCCCGTCTCGGTCGTGGCCCGCAACCTGCCGGTCAGGCTCGACCGGTTCACCGAGTCGGTGGTGGGCGTGCTCGGCAAGCAGGTCACCTTCGTCGAGGGCGCCCGCAGGCTCGGCAGCGACATCGGCTACCTCCTCGTGCGCAGGTACGCGTTCGGCTCGCGTCGGGTGAGCCCGTCGGTCGCAGCGTTCCAGGAACGCATGGTCAACTCGACGCCGATGGACGTGCTCTCCGCGTTCTACCCGGTCTTCGCCGCCCATGACCTGCGCGACGCGCTCCCGATCATCGACCGGGTCGAGACCCTCGTCGTCGTCGGCGAGGACGACCGGCTGACCCCGGTGTTCCACGCCGAGACGATCGTCGAGGCCCTGCCGGGAGCGGAGTACGTCGTCGTCCCCGGCACGGGGCACATGGTCATGCTGGAGGACCCCGGCATCGTCAACGAGGCCATCGGCCAGCTCGTCGACCGCGCGCTGGTGGCGGTCCGCGCCGGCGGCAAGTCGGCTTGATGCAGCTCGCCGTCACCGAGGCGGGCCCGTCCGACGCTCCCGCGGTGCACCGGGTGATCCACGAGGCGTTCGCCGCGCGTCCCCGGCTCGACCCACCCGCGCCCGCGCTGGCCGAGACCGTCGAGTCCGTCCGCGCGGCGCTGGCGGGGCACGGCGGGCTGCTGTGCACCGTCGACGGCGACCCCGCCGGTGCACTCCTGCTCGACCCCGACGGCCGCGTCATGTGGTTGCGCCGGGTCGCGGTCGAGCCGCGTTACCACAAGCACGGCATCGCGTCCGCGCTCGTCGCCTACGCCGAGGACCTCGCGGCGGCCCGCGGGTTCGCGATCGTCCGGATCGTCGCGCGCGCCGAGCTGCCGGACACGGTCAGGTTCTGGCGGCACCGCGGGTTCCTCGACGAGTCGGCCACCGGCACGTCCCTGGTCCTCGCCCGCCCGCTGCCCGTCGACGTCGAGGTCCCGTCGGCGCACGACATGCGCGCGCTGGGCGTCAGGCTGGCGGCGTTGACCGACCCGGGTGACGTCCTGCTCCTGACCGGTGACCTCGGCGCGGGCAAGACGACCCTGGTGCAGGGCATCGCCGCGGGACTCGACGTCCGCGGCCAGGTGACGTCACCGACGTTCGTCATCGCCCGCGTGCACCGTCCGCGGGGGGAGGGACCAGCGCTCGTGCACGTCGACGCGTACCGGCTCGGCGGCGTCGCGGAGGTCGACGACCTCGACCTCGACGCCGCGCTCGACGAGTCCGTCACCGTGATCGAGTGGGGCGCTGGCCTCGTCGAGGATCTCGCCGACGACCGCCTCGAGGTCGCGATCACCCGGCCGTCGGGCGACGAGAGCGGAGACACACGTCGGGTGCGCGTCGAGGCCGTGGGCGCCCGCTGGCGTGACGCCGAGCTACGCGCCCTCCTGCCGTCCGCGTAAACCGATTGCCTGCCCCACCCGGTGGGGGCTTCACTGTGAGCCATGCCTGAACTGATCAAGCCCGACGTACGGGTGCGGAAGTCGTTCCTCGCCGCGATGGCGGAGTTCCGCGAGGAGGGTCGCGGCGATGCCGACGATGACTCGATGATCGGCTCCGAGCACCGGACGTACGGCGACAGCTGGCACACCGAGGAGGGCTTCGCCGCGTACACCGCGGCCCTGCGCGCGGACGCCCGCGAGGACACACCGCGCGCGGAAGACCGGGTGCCCTGCACCACGCTGTGGTGGGTCGACGGCGACACGTACCTCGCCAGGCTTGCCATCAGGCACCGGCTGACTGACCACCTGCGTGAGCTCGGCGGCCACATCGGCTATGACGTCCGCCCGACCGCGCGACGGCGGGGCCACGCGACGGCGATGCTCGGCGCGGCACTGCCGATCGCGCGCCGGCTCGGTATCGGGTCGGCCCTGGTCACCTGCGACGTCGACAACGTGGCGTCCCGCAAGGTGATCGAGGCGCACGGCGGCGTGTTCGAGGACGAGCGAGGCGGCAAGTTGCGCTTCTGGGTGCCGACGAACGGCGCGGCAGGCTAGGCCGGATGGAGTGCGCGGCCGATGCGGTCGACGCCCTCGCGCACTGCCTCGTGGTCGCTTGCGTAGCAGAGCCGGAACCAGCCGGGTTCGGCGCAGTGGAAGACGTCGCCGGGCGAGATGCTGACCCTGGCGTCGTCGAGTAGTCGCAGCCACAGGGCGCGCTCGGCGTCGAACGTCGGCCGGGACAGCCACGGGCGCAGGTCAACCCAGACGTAGAGTCCCGCGTCGGCGGGTGCGGTGGTGACGCCGTACGACGCGAGGTGTGACGTGACGTCGTGGTGTGCCGCGGCCAGCCTACGCCGGTTCTCGGTGCGCAGCCGGTCGACCCACGCGGCGTCGTCGAGCATCGTGCGCAGCAGCACCTGGGTGTCGGTCGAGACGGGGCCGAACGCGGCGAGGTGGCCGGCCGCGGCGCGGACGCCCTCGTGCCTGGTGTGCAGCACGCCGACCTTGAAGCCGGACATGCCGAAGTCCTTCGCGAAGCCCCAGACGACGTGCACCCGCGTCGGGTCGAGCACGGAGGCGGGCAGCCGGGCGGCGGTGAAGAACGGCGTGCCGCCGAACACCGAGCCCGCGTAGATCTCGTCGACGACGAGGTGCAGGTCGTGCCGGCGTGCGACCTGCGCGGCGGCCGCGATCGTCTCGGCGTCGTACGTGCGCGCGAGCGGGTTCGCCGGTGAGATCAGCAGGATCGCCCGGACGGTCACACCGCCGGCGGTCGCGGTGCGGATGGCCTCGTCGAGCACCTCGGGTCGCAGCGCGAAGCCGTCGGCACTGCTGAGCGGAGCGGGAACCACGCGCGCCCCGGCACGACCGCCGAGGTCGTCGTCGAGGCCGGTGTAGTACGGCGTCGGGACGACGACGCCCTCGCCGGGCGAGCAGAGCGCGTACGCGAGCGTGTCGAGCGCGGCCGTGGCGCCGCCGACCACGACGAGGTCGTCGGCGTCGACGGCGACGTCGTACGCGCGGGAGAGGAACGCGGCCGTCGACGCGCGGAAGCCGGCCATGCCGAACATCGGGTGGTAGTGCGTGTCGTCCGGGGTGAGCGGCCGCTTGCCGGTGAGTGCGGGCTCGAGGAGGTCCCACAGCAGGTGGTTCTCCGACGTGCCGAGGTTGACGTAGCCGCCCCTGTTGCGGTCGGGGTCGAACAGGTCACCGGCGATCCGGTAGTGCGCGGCGACGAGCGGTGACACCCCGCCCAGGAGCCGTTCGGCACGGGGGGAGATGGTCACGAGCCGTCCTCGGGAGCGAGCATCCCAGCGGTCAGCAGGCCCGGATGCACGCCGAGGCCGAGGGACGCGTCGAGCACGGCGCCGTGCAGGACGCGCCCGGCGTCGGTGGTCAGCCAGTGCACCACCTCGGCGATCTCCGCCGGCTCGATCAGCCGACCCTTGGGCATCCGCGCCTCCACGGCTCGACGCTCGCCGGCGTCGAGGCCGTCGAGCGTGCTCGCCCGGAACATCGGGGTGTCGACCGCGCCGGGGCAGACGCACGTCACGTCGACGGGCGTGTGGACCAGCTCCGCGGCGAGCTGCCTGGCCAGGTACGCGACCCCTGCCTTCGCCATCTGCTCGGCCCGCCGGAACTGCGGGAACACCGCGATGCCGCCGCCCACACTGGCGACGAACACCACCTTCCCGTACCCGCGGTCGAGCATGCCCGGCACCAGCAGGTCGGTGAGCCACAGCGGTCCCAGGCCGTCGACCCGCATGAGCGCCTCGTCCTGCGCCCGCGCCGACCCCGGCGCGTGCGCCTCGACGGTCTTCGTGCCCAGCCCGGCATTGTTGACCAGGACGTCGACGGGACCCGGCAGCGCGTCGACCATGCGTTCGAGGCTGTCCTCGTCGCCCTGGTCGAGCTCCAGCGCCAGCGCGTCGGCACCCTCGGCCCTCAGCTCGTCCACGAGCTGCGTCGCGCGGTTACGTCCCGACCGGTACGTGAACCACACCGCCTCACCCGCCGCGGCGAACCGCCGCACGGTCGCCTCCCCGATCCCGCTCGACCCACCGGTGACGAGCACGTTGCGCGCAGCCATGATCGCCACTCTAGGGCGGCTGTACAGCCGTGAAGGGCACCTCGATGTCGTCATGGCAGCATCGAGGTGCCCTCATGCCGTGGTGGGGGCTCAGTCGTCGCGGTGGTCGTGGGGATGGCGGTGGTAGACCCGGCCGGTGGGGCTGGTCCAGGTGCTGGTGGCGTTCTCGTGGTTGCGTAATCGCCACTTCACGTCGTCGCGGTCTTTCCAGCGGTGATGTCGACGGCATAAGGGATGCAGGTTCTTCGCGGAGGTCGCGCCGCCGTGTTCCCACCTGGTGGTGTGGTCGAGGTCGCAGCCCTTGGCGCGGCGGCGGCAGCCGGGGAATATGCAGCGGACGTCTCTGGTCTTCACGTACCGGTCCAGCGCCGCACTCGGCTTCCGGGTGGGGACCGCTGCCGGGACCGGTTCGATCCGGTCGGTGAGGAGCGTGGTCCAGTCGCCGGGCCGGTAGGTCTTCTCCCCACACGCTCGCAACCAGCCGGTGTGCGGGTCGATCACCAGCCTGCGCCAGGTCGAGCCTTGCCGGGACGCGAGTGCTCTCGCGGTGGGGGCGGGGATCGGGCCGTGGCCGTGCAGTTCACCTGGTTCGTCGCCGCCGAGCAGGGTGTCGGCGGAGATCGTGACTTCGACGCGGGCGGCGGGTGCCTGATGGTGTCCGGGGGCGGTGCCGAGGAGCAGGTCAGCGACGGTGTCGGCTCGCCGCTGGTCCAACGTCCGGTCATCACCTGGTGTGGTCGTGCGGGCGAGGTCGTCGACGCGGGTCCATGCCGCGGTCGCCACGTCACCGGCCATGACCGCGGTCAACGAGGAGACCCCGTCGCCCAGCGGCTTCACCCACGCGGCGCGGTCCCTCACCCGCCATGCCATCCGTTCCTGCGCACCTGCCGGGTCCACGGCCGCGACCGCGCGGCGGACCGCGGCGCGGTACTCGCTGAGAGTCTGGCCCGGCGCCTTGGGCAGCACCCGCGCCTCCACCGCCAGCGCGAAGGCGGGGGTGAGGGGCTGGGTCTCGTCGACCAGGGCGCGTAGGTGCCAGTACGTGACCTGCCCGCCCGCGAGCAGGGCCAGCGTGGCGGTGAACGTATCGGTCGACGCCTCGGCGACCGACAACCGGGAATGCACCGTGCCCTCGGACAGCCGCAGCAGCGGCGCGAGCTCCCCGCGGGTGTCGTGATCTCCGGCCGGGTCGTCGCCGTAACCGAACGCGGCAAGTACGTGCTGCTGCCGCGCGGCGAGCGCGGCCTCGCATCGCTGGTACAGCTCGACCATCCGCAGCCGCGAGTCATCGCTCACCGCGGCGGGGTCGATCGTGTCCAGGACACGCTGCATCTCCGGTCCCGGTGCCCGGGTCTCGGCGGCGAACACGTGCATGTCCGCCACCGTCAACCTCAGGCATTCGATCATACGTTCGATTCTACCAGAAATACCCGACCATTAACCCGCCCACTTCCGGCCAAATTCACTCATCTCTGCGAGCGGAACAACCACTCCAACCGTGGCTCCACGACAGGTCGGAACAGTGCGCGCACCGGGGGACTGGCGAGGATCAGCGTGAGGACCAGTGCGCCCCCGACGAGTGCGAGGACGCCGAGTGGTGTCTGGATCCACGCGATGTCGTAGAGGCCGTTGTACTCGGCGGCCTTTACGACGAACCGGTGCAGCAGGTAGACGTACAGGCTCGCGGCGCCCAGTGCGGTGATCCACGTGCGCCTGCGCGGCACGAGCGCGAGGAACGCGGTCACCATGACGAAGCCGCCGGCGAGGACGAGCGCTCGTCCCGCGATGCCGAGCAGGTCGGTCGTCCCGATCGCGTGGTAGCCGTCGGTGTAGTACAGCCACTGTGTCGGGTAGTGCGGCAGGACGACGTAGGCGAACGCGAACATGCCGGCGAGTGCGGGTGCCGCCAGGATGCGCGTGATCCGGTGGCGGACGAGGGTGAAGAAGCGCTCGGCCGGGATCACCAGACCGACCACGAAGAACGGGAGGAAGCCGAGGATCCGGTACAGGTCGAGCACCGGCGGGAGCTCGAGGACGCCAGACAGCAGCGAGATCGTGACGGCGGCGGCGATGGCGGCGACCGGTGTCATCACACGCCACAGCGGCGCCGACAGGCGCCACACGAAGAGCGCGATGAGGAACCACATCGCGTAGCTCGGGTCGAGGATGTCGATGCTCGCCGACCCGTTCGCCAGGTAGTGGTTGAAGAGCTCGTACGTCACCTCGAAGACGAGGTAGGGCACCACGATCGCCGAGATCACGCGCTGCGCGTGGCCCGGCCTCGTACCGAAGTCGCGGGAGAGGTAGCCGGCGACGAGAACGAACACCGGCATGTGGAACGAGTAGATCGTGACGTACGCCGCCCGCGCCAGTGGGACCGCGCCATCGCCGGTGCGCATGTCCCCGATCGTCAGCTCGATCGCGTGGCCGATCACCACCAGGGCGATCGCGAGGAACTTCGCGTTGTCGAGGAGGGGGTCGCGCGCGGTTCGGGGTGCGCGGTCCGCGCCGTTCGCCACGACAGGACGGGTCGACGCGGCGGGCGCGACGGTTCGATGCGTGGCGGCTGGCGGGGGAGCGGACCGCGGCAGAACGTCCTCTGCCATGCGGGTCGGTACTCCGGGTCGGGGGGTCGGGTGGGGGGAGGCACTACCGTAACATCACGTGACCGGATGATCACCCCCCACACCTCACGCGAGGTACGCCTCCACCTCGCGGATCCGCGAGTAGTCGTGGTTCACGGAGTCCAGCCCCACGATCTGCACCTGCGTGGCCGTGACCGGTGCGAACGTCGACCCTCGTGACGCCGCGGAGTTGTCCCTGACCGCCGCCACGGTCCGCCACCCGGTGCTCGTCAGGACGCGGACGTCCCAGTCGGTCATCCCGGCGGTCGCGTGCGTGTACACGTCGACCCGGTTCATCTTCGCCGCCTTCGGCAGGGTCACGGTGTAGTGGTCGGGGAACTCGCCGCTGCTGGCCGAGTTCCACGCCGACGTCGACCAGGTGCGGTCCCCGTCGACGCCACCGCAGGGGTCGAACTCCTGCGCCCCCGTGACGTACGTCGACGACGGGTCGGCCCGCTCGCCCAGCAGCAGGTTGTCACCCGGGCTCTTCACCGGTGGCGCGACGACCTCGATCGGCACCCGCAGGTGCCGTCCGCCGGACTGCAGCGTGACGGCGTACGACCCCGGCTTCGTGCCGTACGCGGCGCCGACCGACAGGGGTGCGGTCGCCTTCGTCTTCGCCGGCAGGTAGCTGGAGAACATCCCGCGCGACAGCTGCAGCGGGTCGTCGGTCGTCACGAACATGTCCGCGTACACCGCGTCGCCCGTGGTGTTCGTCAGCCCGAGGTCGACGGGCGGTGCCGGCAGGCAGGGCAGGCCCGCCCTGACCCGTTGCTCGCCGGGCGTGGCGGAGATCGTCACCGGGGACGAGGGCTTCTCCGCCTTGCCGACGGTCGCCGGGGACACGAGCAGGACGGCGGCCACCGCGACGACCGTCGACCTGACGAGAGGGACCGTGATCATGGCTGCGCTCCTGACGTGGACTGGATGCGTGAGCTGCCGTCCTCGACGACCAGGCGCGTGCGGGTGGACACCGTGCCGCCCGGGTCGGTGACCTGGTTCGCCACCCGGAACTCGGACTGCCACTCGCTCGGGGTGACGGTGCAATGCACGTAGCCGCGTTGCACGTTCACGAACCGCACGTGTGGGTTCTCGTCGAGCGTCCGCCGGCCGGACGCGTCGAGGTCGACGCCGTCGCCGCCTGACGAGATCGACGTGCCGGTGAACTCCACGCCGACGTTCGGGGACTTCTGGTCGCCGAAGTCCAGTTTCAGGTCCGACGCGATGCTGCGGTGGACGTCGCCGCCGAGTGACACCAGGTTGCGTACGTGCCGTTCGTGCGCGCCGGCGAGGATGCGCCTGCGGGACGCGGGGTAGCCGTCCCACATGTCCATCGAGTAGCGCGTGCCCGCGCCCTCGAGGGAGTCGAGCCGGGAGAGCGCGTTCTGCTGTGCCACGACCTTCCATCGCTGGGCGGACCCGGCCAGTCCGGTCAGCAGCCAGTCCTCCTGCTTCTTCCCGGTCATCGTCCGCGCCGGGTCCTGCCACGCCGAGCTGTCCTGCTCGACCTGGTCCGACCGGTGCTGCCTGGTGTCGAGGACGTTGAACTGCGCGAGGTCGCCGAAGGTGAACCTCCGGTAGATCCGCATGTCAGGTCCGGTGGGTAGCTGGGAGAGCCGCAGCGGCATGTGCTCCCAGTGCGCGCGCAGGGCGTTGGCGCGCCGCAGCAGGAACCGCGCCCAGGGGGTTTCGTCCTTGTCGATCCGCCCGGCCCAGTTGTCCACGACCTCGTGATCGTCGATCGTGACGATCCACGGAGCGATCGCATGCGCGGCCTGCAGGTCGGGGTCGCTCTTGAACAGCGCGTACTGGTCGCGGTACTGGTCCAGGGTCTCCGTCTCGACCATGCTCGGGAACGCGAGCCGCGACGGCACCGCGACGTCGCGCGCCACGTCCGGCCGCACGCCGTACTCGTAGATGTAGTCGCCGAGGTGCAGGATCACGTCGAGGTCCTGTCGGGCCATGTCGGCGTACGCGGTGTAGTGGCCGGCGGTCCACGACTGGCAGGAGGCGAACGCGAACGCCAGGCGGTCCAACGGTGCGCCGTCCGCCGGCGCAGTCC
The DNA here is from genome assembly GCA_009379955.1 of Streptosporangiales bacterium. Taxonomy (NCBI): domain Bacteria; kingdom Bacillati; phylum Actinomycetota; class Actinomycetes; order Streptosporangiales; species Streptosporangiales bacterium. The sequence goes on from WHST01000017.1 coordinate 51,098, forward strand.
TGGTGCGCCCGACGGGGCTGATCTCCCCACCCGCGTTGAACCGGTAGAAGTAGTCCCGGCCCGGACGCAGGCCGCGCACGTCGACGTGCACCGCGTGGGTCGACTCGGGTCGCGCCTGCGCGGTCCCCGACTTCACGATCGTGCCGAAGCGTTCGTCCTCGGCGACCTGCCACAAGACCGGCACCGCCTCGTACTCCATGCCGCCGAACGGGGCGAGCGGTTCGGGGGCGAGCCGGGTCCAGATCACGACCGCGTTCGACAGCGGGTCTCCGGAGGCGATGCCGAGGCCGAACGGGTTCCCGCGCAGTTTGCTGCCCGGTCGCGGTGCGGCGTGGTCCCGCGCGATGCCGAGCAGGTCGGGGGTGAGTGCCGCGGCGGCCGCGGCGCCCGTGAAGGTGAGGAACCGCCTGCGGGTGGCGACGATCCCCTCGAGTCGGTCAGGTGTGCTCAGGACGGATCGTCGCGTGCGCATATTCAAAATAGTTCGGGATATCGCTAAATGGCGTTCATCGATCTCCAGGCCCGAGAGTGAACGCTGGGATCAGGGCAGGCAAACGAGTGCGTTGCGCGCGAATGATGAAGAAAGTCGAGATGAAGAGCGGCCGACGTTCTATCCGGCCGGAGGTGGTCCGCCGAGGTACGCCTCGATCTCGCGGATCCGCGAGAGGCCGTGATCGACGGAGTCCAGCGCCACGATCTCCACCTTCGCGGCCTCGACGTCGGGGAAGGTGGACGACACGAACGCCGCGGTGTTGCCCCGTACCTCCGCCACGGTCCGCCACGCGCCGTCGCTCGTCTCGACCCGCACGTCCCAGGCGGACAGGCCCTGGGTCTCGTGGGTGTACATGTCCAGCCGGTTCATCCACGCCGGCTCCGGCAGCGTCACGGTGTACGTGTCGGGGAACTCGCCGAAGGTGTCGGAGCTCCACGCGGCCGATGTCGACCAGGCGTGGTCCCCGTCGACCGCACCACAGGGATCGAACGCGGTCTCGGCCGTCACGTACGTGGAGGACGGGTCCGCCTGCTCGCCCAGGAGCAGGTTGTCGCCCGGGGCCCTCGCCGGCGGCGCGGTGACCGTGATCGGGACCACCAGGTCCTGTCCGGCGGAGTCGAGGGTGACGTCATAGCGCCCCGGCTCGGTGCCGTACGGCGCCTCGACCGTCAGGGGTGCGGTCACCGTGGTGCCCGCGGGCACGTAGCTGGAGAACATGGCACGGGACAGCTCCAGTGGACGGTCGGCCCGCAGGAACGTGTCGGCGTAGACCGCCTCGTCGCCGGTGTTGGTCATGCCGAGGGTGACGGGCGGTGCCGGTAGGCAGGGCAGGCCGGCCAGGATCTCCTGCCGGTCGGGCGTGGCGGAGAGCTCGATCGGCGACGACTCCGACGCATGCGCGAGGCCCGCCGGCGCCACGAGCAGTGCGGTGGCCAACGCGACGATCGCCGCCCTGACGCCCGGATGCATGGTCATGGCGGTCTCCTCACACGGTGCGGATCTGCGGCTGCCCGTCCTCGACGACCAGGCGGATGCGGGTGGACAACGTCCCGCCGGGATCGGTGATGAAGTCCGCGACCCGGTACTCCGACTCCCACTCCCGCGGAGTGACCGTGCAGTTCACGTAGCCGCGCTGCACGTTGACGTACTTCACGTGCGGGTTCTCTGCGAGCGTCACGCGGGCGGCCGCGTCGAGGTCGACGCCGTCGCCGCCGGACGAGATCGAGGTGCCGGTGAACTCGACACCCACGCGGGGCGAGGCCGGGTCGTCGAAGTCCAGCTTGAGATCCGAGGCGATGCTGCGGTGCGCGTCGCCGCCGATGGACACCAGGTTGCGCACCTCACGCTCGTACACGCCGGTGAGCACGCGGTCGCGGGACGCCGGGTAGCCGTCCCACCTGTCGATGCCGAGACGCAGACCCGGGCCGGGAAGTGAGTCGAGCCTGGCCATCGAGTTCTGCTGCGCGATGACGTTCCACCGGCGCCTCGACCCGCCGAGCCCGTCGAGGAGCCAGGCCTCCTGCTTCGCCCCGGTGAACGTCCGTGCCGGGTCCTCGAACCCCGGGTCGTCCTGCTCGAGGATGCGCGTGCGGTACTGCCTGGTGTCCATGACGTTGAGCCGCAGCAGGTCGCCGAAGTCGAACCTGCGGTAGATCTGCATGTCGGGGCCGACCGGCCGCTGCGCCCGCCGGAGCGGCATGTGCTCCCAGTGGGCGCGCAGGGCGTTGGCGCGCCGGATCATGAACGTCTCCCAGGGCTCGCCGTCCTCGTCGAACATGCCGGCCCAGTTCTCCGCGACCTCGTGGTCGTCGATCGTGACGATCCACGGGGCGACCCGGTGCGCGGCCTGGAGATCGGGATCGGCCATGAAAAGCGCGTACTGGTCGCGGTACTGGTCCAGGGTGCGCGTCTCGACGACGTTCGGGAAGGTGAGCCGGGACGGGATCTCGACGTTGCGCGCGACGTCGGGCCGCACTCCGAACTCGTAGATGTAGTCGCCCAGGTGGACGATCACGTCGTTGTCGTATCCGGCGACGTCGGCGTACGCGGTGTAGAAGCCCGAGGTCCACGACTGGCACGAGACGAACGCGAACTTCATGCGGCGCAGGTGCGCGCCCGCCGGTGGTGCGGTCCTGGTGCGCCCGACCGGGCTGATCTCGCCGCCCGCCTCGAACCGGTAGAAGTAGTCCCGGCTCGGGCGGAGGCCGCGCACGTCGACGTGCACCGCGTGGGTCACCTCGGGCTCGGCACGGGTGCTGCCGGACCTCACGACCTTGCGGAAGCGCTCGTCCTCGGCGACCTGCCATCTGACCCGCACCGGCTCGTAGTCCATGCCGCCGAACGGCGCGAGCGGGTCGAGCGCCAGCCGCGTCCAGATCACCACCGCGTCGGGGAGCGGGTCGCCCGACGAGACGCCGAGGGTGAACGGGTAGCCGCTCGACCGGCCCGGCCGTGGAGCCGCGCGGGCCTCCTCGATGCCGAGCAGGTCGGTGTTGAGCGCCAGGGCGGCGGCGGCACCGGTGAGGGTGAGGAAACGCCTGCGGGTGGCGACGATTCCCGCGCTTCGGGCACCGGGGCTGAGGGGGTCCACGGGGTGCCCCGGTCAGCCGAGGAAGATCGGGTTGGTGAACGCGACCATCGTGTCCGGCGTCGTCGGCGTCGGCACGGGTCGGCGCACCTCGGCACGGACGTACGCCGACTGCTGCGGCGTCGTGGTCCACGTGACGGTCTGCTCGGCGGCGTCGGCGAGGGTGAACTGCGCGAGCTGCCCCTCGTCGGTGAGGATCCTGACGACGCCTGCGGTGACGCCGCGGACGGTCAGCTCGACCGTGACCTTCGCGTCCCCGCGGGCGCGTAGCCGCTCGCCGATGCCGGCCGTACGTCCCTCCGCCGTCGCGCCGAACGTCAGCCCGACGCTCGCGGACTCCGCGACGTACACGTGGCCCGCGCGGATGCCGGAGAGGATCGCGTCGCGACGCAGGCCCGAGGCGAGCACGACGTTCTGCGGGAGCCCGACGACCTGGGTGTCGTTGTGCGAGTCGCTGTCACCGACGGCGGGAGTCCACCGGCCGCCGCGCCGCGCCGACGTGACGAGGGTGCCGTCCCACTCGTACAGCGAGACCTCGTCGTCGGCGGTCCACGGGCCGTTCCACACCTCGATCGCGTCGAAGTCCTCGAAGCCGAACTTCCACGAGCACCCGACGAACGGGCAGTGCGGGTGCGCGGCGATCGCGAGCGCACCCTGCCGGTGGATCTGGCGCAGGAAGCGGGGAAGTGCGTCGTCGACCGAGCGGTAGCGCCAGTCGATCCAGGTGCCGGGCTCCAGCCCGGCGGCGACGTAGTGCCCGTTGCGCGTCGTGATCTCCTCGCCGTCGATGATCAGGAGGTCATCGGATGCGTGGTGACCCCAGATGCCCGCGGCGCTGGAGGTGTTGTGCTCGCTGGAGTTGACGAAGTCGAGGCCGGCTTCCTTCGCCGCGGCGACGAGCTGGGCCGGCTCCCACCGTCCGTCGGAGTGCTGCGTGTGCAGGTGCAGGTCGCCGCGGTACCAGTCCTTCCCGCGTCCCTTCGCCTCGCGCGGCGCATGGCTCGGGACGAACGGCTCGCCCGGCGTACCCCTGCGCAACGTGATCTCGACCTTGTACGTGAGGCCCTGCGGCGCCACCGTGTACGGCCCGAGGACGACGTGCCAGGTGCCCTGCCGGACGGGCCCCGGCAGGTAGCCGGGCGTCGCCTCGGTCGCGCTGATCGTGAACGAGTCGCGGAAGCCGCCGGACCACCCGCGGAAGCCCTTGGCGTCGGCGAGCTCGTGGCCGCTCTCGTCGAAGACGCCGATGTCGAGCGCGTTCCCCTGCTCGCCCGGCGGCACCGTCGGCTTGTCGTACGAGTACGTCACCGCGATCTCGCGGATGCCCGCCGGTACCCGCACCGGGAGGTACACCCAGTCGGCGACGCCGCGGTCGAGCGTGCCCTCGACGACGCGGGTCTCCTCGTCCGCCTGGTCGGCGAACGCGAAGCCGACAGGGTCGAGCACGACGATCGCGCCGGCCGTGCCGGCGGCGACGAGGAACTGGCGTCGGTCGATCGGTGTCGAAGGCATGCGCTGCTCCCCGTCGGCCGGACACACTCGGACGCGGTCCAAGAGTGTCCGGCCGACTGTCGGTTGGCGAGACGTACGACGATGCGTAGCGAACGGCGTCAGGGCCGCTTCGTCTCCCATGCGATCGTGCGCTCGATCTCTGCGCGGTCGCTGCCCAGAGTGCGGTTGGTCGACGGCGGCCGGTCGTACGTCTGGTGGACGCCCGGCGTACCGTCCTCGATCGCGAACGTCGCCCGCGTGAACGCCGCCGCGCCCTGTTCCTGGACGTACGGCAGGCACCGGAAGTCGGACGACATCTCGCCGGGCGTGACCGTCGTCCGGATGTACCCGCGGAGGTTGTTGTAGAACTTCAGGTGCGGGTTGATGGTGAGGTACGGGTGGTCCGAGGGAATGGAGTCCGCACCGTTCCCGCCCGAGGTGATCGAGCTGCAGACGAGTTCGGAGCCGACCGTGTGCGAGTCCGGGTCGTCGTAGTCCGCCTTGAGATCGCTTGCCCAGTGCGCGTGTACGTCACCGGTGAGGACGACGGGATTGCGCACCTTCGCGTCCAGCCATCCGCTGGTGATCCGCTCGCGCGAGGCGACGTAGCCGTCCCAGGAGTCCATGCTCGTGCGGTGCACGGGCCCGGCGTCGGCGTCGCGCTGGGCGAAGAACACCTGCTGCCCGAGCACGTCCCACCGCGCACGCGATCGGCGGAAGCCGTCGAGCAGCCACTTCTCCTGCTCACCGCCCGTGATCGAACGCTTCGGGTCGACCGCCGCGGGGCAGTCGTTCTGGTACCCGTCGCCGCATCCCTGATCGTCCCTGAACTGCCGCGTGTCCATCATGTGGAACGTGGCGAGTCGCCCCCAGCCGCCGCGACGGTAGATCTGGATGTTCGGGCCGTTCGGGATCGAGGTCCGGCGCAGTGGCATGTTCTCGTAGTACGCCTTGAACGCCGCGGTACGCCGCTGCAGGAACGTCGGCTGGTCGACGGGGTTCTCCGGGATCTCGTCCGCCCAGTTGTTGTCGACCTCGTGGTCGTCGAAGACGACGAGCCATGGCGCCGCCGCGTGGGCCGCCTGCAGGTCCACGTCCGCCTTGTACTGGGCGTGTCGCTGGCGGTAGTTGGCGAGCGTGACCGTCTCCGGGCCCTCGTGGTCGCGGACGTTGCCGCCTGGGGCGACGTACTCGCCGGCCTTGTACTCGTACTGGTAGTCGCCGAGGTGCAGCACGATGTCCGGGTCGTCGGCGGCGAGTGCGCGGTACGCGTCGAAGAAGCCGTGCTCGTACTGCGAGCACGAGACGACCGCCAGGTGCAGCTTCGACACCATGACGTCGCGCGCCGGTGCCGTGCGCGTACGAGCGACCGGCGAGACGTACGAGCCGGCCTTGAAGCGGTACCAGTAATGCCGGTGCGGCGCCAGGTCGTCGACCTCGACGTGCACGCTGTGCGCGTGTTCCGGCCGGGCCTGGGTGACGCCCTTGCGGACGATCTGCCGCATCCGCTCGTCCTTCGCGACCTGCCACTCCACCGAGACCGTCCGGTTCGGCATGCCACCGAGCCCGTCGTCGGCGAGCGGCTCGGGAGCGAGGCGCGTCCACAGCACGACACCGTCGCTCGTCGGGTCACCCGACGCGACGCCGAGGGTGAAGGGATCCTTGCTCAACGTGCCGCCGGCGGGCGAGGACGGCGCTGCCGCCGCGTCGTCCGCCAGGGCGAGGGAACCGGCGGCGGCCGCGCCGATCGCCGCGGCGCCGGACATCAGCGTCCGTCGCGTCAGCCGTGGCCGGGTGGGTTCATCGCGTTCGTTCACGCTCCGTACTCCTCGCAGTCGACCGACCCCCCGGCCGCGGTCAGCGTCAGCGGCAGGGCTTGCGTGGAGTTGGCGAACGCGTGAGTTCTCGGCGTCTGCTTGGTGGCCGGACGACGGTGGTCACCCGGTCGTCATCGAAGCGTCGTCACGACGTCGCCCGGGAGGCCCGCTGTTCATCCAACATGCGAGAAGCTGCATTCAACTGGCGAACGCGTGGTCGCCGACAGTGACCGGCCGCCGAGGTCGATAGCCTTTCTTCGTGCTGCTTGCCATGGACACCGCGACGCCCGCCGTCACCGTCGCCCTCTACGACGACGGCGTGCGCGCCGAGTCGACGGAGATCACCGCGGGCGGCCGGCATGGTGAGCTGCTCGCCCCCGGCATCGCGCGGGTGCTCGCCGAGGCCGGCGCGACGCCGGCCGACCTCACGGCGATCGCGGTAGGCGTCGGCCCCGGTCCGTTCACCGGCCTGCGGGTCGGTCTCGTCACGGCCCGCGCGATGGGTGACGCCCTGGGCCTGCCTGTGCACGGCGTCGGCACGCTCGACGTGCTCGCCTGGCAGTCGGCGGCGACCGGGCCGTTCCTCGCGGTCACCGACGCGCGGCGCAGGGAGGTCTACTGGGCCAGGTACGCCGACGCGCGCACGCCCCGCACCGGCCCGCAGGTGAGCCGACCCGCCGAGATCGCGACGCCCGAGCCCGTGGTGGGCACCGGCCCCGGTTGTACCCGGACGCGTTCCCGGGCGGCCGGGAGCCGGTGCACCCGTCGGCCGCGTCGCTGGCGGAGCTCGTCGCGTCACGGCTCCGTGCGGGCGACCCGCTCCCGCTCCCGCACCCGCTCTACCTGCGCCGGCCCGACGCCCGTACGCCGGGCCCGCGCAAGCGGGTGCTGCCGGACTCGCACCCGGCGCCGCGATGAGCACCGTGACGGGCACGACGAGACAGATGCGCTGGTGGCACGTCGAGGCCGTCGCGACTCTCGAGCGGCGCCTCTTCCCCGACGACGCGTGGAGCCCCGAGTCGTTCTGGGCCGAGCTCGCGCGAGAGGAGTCCCGCTACTACGTCGTGGTGGAGCGCGACGGCGCGGTGGTGGCGTACGGCGGCCTCCTCGCGGTGCCCGGCGGCCCGGACGCGGACGTGCTCACCGTCGCGGTCGACCCGGCCGAGCACGGCCGGGGTCTGGGCGGCACCGTGCTCGGTGAGCTGCTCGCCGAGGCGGACCGCCGGCGGTGCGTCGACGTGCACCTGGAGGTGCGCGACGGGAACACGGCGGCGCTGTCGCTGTACGCCAGGCACGGCTTCGAGCACGCCGGCGTGCGGCGGCGGTACTACGCGAACGGCGACGACGCGATCGTGATGAGGCGGAGCCGGCGCCGCCGGAGCGGGGCCGCCGCGGGGGAGGAAGAGCGATGAGGCGGGCGCGCATGAGCACCGACGAGCCGCTGGTGCTGGGCATCGAGACGTCGTGCGACGAGACGGGCGTGGGCATCGTCCGTGGGCACACGCTGCTGGCCGACGCGATCGCGTCGAGCGTCGACGAGCACGCGCGGTTCGGTGGGGTGGTACCCGAGGTCGCCAGCCGGGCGCATCTCGAGGCGATGGTGCCGACCATGCATCGCGCGCTGTCCGGCGCCGGCGTGACGCTTCGCGACGTCGACGCGATCGCGGTGACGGCCGGCCCCGGCCTCACCGGCGCGCTGCTCGTCGGGGTCGCGGCCGCGAAGGCGTACGCCCTGGCGGTGGGCAAGCCGCTGTACGGCGTCAACCACCTCGCCGCGCACGTGGCGGTCGACCGGCTCGAGCACGGCCCGTTGCCCGATCCCTGCGTGGCACTGCTGGTGTCCGGCGGCCACTCCTCGCTGCTCGTCGTCGAGGGTGCGACGCGGCGCGTGACGCCGCTCGGCAGCACCGTCGACGACGCCGCGGGGGAGGCGTACGACAAAGTCGCGCGGGTGCTCGGGCTGCCCTTCCCCGGCGGCCCGCCGATCGACCGGGCCGCGCGCGACGGCGACCCCGCCGCGATCGCGTTCCCGCGCGGCAAGGCCCGTGACGGCACGCTCGACTTCTCGTTCGCCGGCCTCAAGACCGCGGTGGCCCGCTGGGTCGAGGGTCGCGAGCGCGCGGGCGAGCCAGTGCCCGTCGCCGACGTGGCCGCGTCGTTCCAGGAGGCGGTCGTCGACGTGCTCACGGGCAAGGCCGTCGAGGCCTGCCGTCGCCGCGGCATCGACGACCTCGTGCTGGGTGGCGGCGTCGCCGCGAACTCGCGGCTGCGCGCGCTGGCCGGGGAGCGTTGCGCCGCCGCGGGCATCAGGCTGCGCGTGCCGCGGCCCGGCCTGTGCACCGACAACGGGGCGATGGTCGCCTCGCTCGGCGTCGAGCTGGTGGCGAACGGCGTGGGTCCCTCGGCCCTCGATCTCCCCGTCGACTCCGCCCTCGACCTCGAGATCGTCTCGCTCTAGCGGAGCACAGGTCCCGCCTGACCAGGCGATTCGTCACCGGTGTCCGTTTCGCCGGTGCGGATCTGTGACCGGCCGGTTCTGTTGCGTCTTACCGTGAAAAGAAATCTTCCGAACGCAGAAACGAGGATGAGCCCAACCCTAGGGGCGGGGGTTGGGCTCATCCTGGTTTTGGAAGTGAGACCGGGCACCGGCTCGGGGCTACTCAGTGCCCGGTCCCACTGGCTGGGGATGGGGCGGCGCCGACCAGGCGGTAGACGGTGCGGCGCCGCCCCGACTCGGGGCTAGGCGGGCGGGTCATCCACGGGAGGCGCCTACGGCGATCGCGCTACTCGACGGCCTGCTCTCAGCGACCGCGACCCCGTGTGGGGTCAGCGGGAGCTTCCAGCGGGGCCTTACGGCCTGCGGGTCGTCCGCTTGGAAGCTCTTCCCACACCTGAGGCACCACACGCGAGCGGCGTTGCCACAGAGGTTGGGATGGGGGCAGGCGTCCGTGGAATACATCTCTCTCTTCCCTGTCGTGCCTAGTCCCCGAGCGAGCTTCGCGAAAAGTCTGCCGCCGAAAATTCTGCGCTGTCGGTAACGGTGTGACCACCAATCGCGATAGCACATACAGTGACACACGATCGACTGACTGTCAAGAGCAATCCGCAAATTGCAGATCCTCGTTGGTCGACGACTTGATTACTCGGTGACGTCGGAGAGACACTTCCCTCATGGTGAAGGCGATCGGACCCACCGTTCCCCGCTGGCAGCTGGGCGAACGGCTCTGCCGGCTGCGCGAGGACGCGGGCATGTCCTTCGGCGACGTCGCCGACGAGATGGACTGCTCGGAGTGGAAGATCCGCAGGATCGAGCAGGGCCAGGTCGGTGTCACCCGCCCCGAGCTCCGCACCCTCCTCGACCTCTACGACGTCGAGGACCGCGAGCCGCTCGAGGAGCTACAGCAGCTCGGACGGCAGCGCGGGTGGTGGTCGCGGTTCAGCCGCTTCCTCGCCCCGGCGCACGTCAACCTGCTCGGCATCGAGTCGGCGGCCAGGTCCATCCAGGCGTGGGAACCCCTGGTCGTGCCGGGCCTGCTGCAGACCGAGACGTACGCACGTGGACTGGCGCGCGCCAACCTGCAGCCGGACGAGGACGCGGCCCGCACGGTGGAGATCCGGATGGCGCGGCAGAAGCTGGTCTGGGACGACGAGCCGCCGGCCGCGTGGTACATCCTCGACGAGAGCGTCCTGCATCGGACGATCAGCGACGGGCACATCATGCGGGAGCAGCTCGAGCGGCTGCTCCACCTACCCGATTCCTGTACGGTCCAGATCCTGTCGTTCGACAGGGGCGACCACCCGGGGACGGCCGGGGGCCTCACGGTCTTCGAGTTCGACCCGGCCCTGCACTCACCGATCGCGTACGTCGAGAGCCAGGCAGGCTCTCTTTACCTCGAAGAGGGCGAGCTCGATCGGTGTAAGAGCGTCATCGATCACATGATGGCGCTGGCGCTGTCCCCCGCGGAGAGTGTCACGTTCATCCGAGGGGTCCTGGGAACTATCGGCCCCGATAACCAGGAGGACATGGAATGAGCAAGCAGATCGACCTGACCAGTGCGAAGTGGCACAAGTCCACCTTCAGCCAACCCGACAACTGCGTCGAGGTCGCGCGCGTGCGCGGTCACTTCGCGGTGCGCGACAGCAAGAACCCGCAGGGCGGCGCCCTCGTCTTCGACTCGGCCGAGTGGGCCGCGTTCGTGAAGGGCGTCGACGCCGGCGAGTTCAACTGACCGATCAGCTCCTTCTCGCACGACCGGGCCCGACCTCGTTGACCGAGGTCGGGCCCGGTCTCGCTTCTCCGGTCCCTCACGCGCGGCGCTTGCTGGCACCCGAGTTGACGGAGTGCTAGCCGCCGAATAGTGTCTGCATTGGCACTCAGTAGTAGAGAGTGCCAATGCAGTGCAGAACGCGACGAGGTAGGTCTGATACCCGCGACGGCAGGCCGCCGAGGTCGCCTCTCATCCATTCTGGACAAGACTTCCGGAGGGGGAGGTCAGATCGTGACGACGACCCAGACCAAGGTTGTCATCCGGCCGCTCGAGGACCGCATCGTGGTTCAGCCGCTGGAGGCGGAACAGGTGACGGCCTCAGGCCTGGTCATCCCGGACACCGCCAAGGAGAAGCCGCAGGAGGGCAAGGTCATCGCTGTCGGACCCGGTCGTTTCGACGACTCGGGCACCAAGCGTGTCCCGCTCGACATCAACGAAGGTGACGTCGTGCTGTACAGCAAGTACGGCGGCACCGAGGTGAAGTACGGCGCGGACGAGTACCTCGTGCTCTCGGCCCGCGACGTGCTCGCGGTCATCGACAAGTAACTCGCACGCTGCGCCCCGGGCCCGCCCATTCGCGGGCGCCCGGGGCGTTCGGCGCTGTATGTGAGGGAGATTTCTGTGCCCAAGATCCTCAAGTTCGACGAGGGCGCCAGGCACCAGCTCGAGCATGGTGTCGACGCGCTCGCCGATGCCGTACGGGTGACGCTCGGCCCGCGGGGCCGCAACGTCGTCCTCGACAAGCAGTGGGGCGCGCCGACCATCACCAACGACGGCGTGACGATCGCTCGCGAGATCGAGCTCGACGACCCGTTCCAGAACATGGGTGCGCAGCTCGTCAAGGAAGTCGCGACCAAGACCAACGACGTCGCCGGTGACGGCACCACCACGGCCACCGTGCTCGCGCAGGCCATGGTGCGTGGCGGCCTGCGCAACGTCGCCGCGGGTGCCAACCCGATCGCGCTCAAGCGGGGCATCGACGTCGCCGCCAAGGCCGTCGCCGCGCGGCTCCGCGAGGTGGCCCGCGACATCGACACCCACCAGGACATGGCGCACGTCGCCACCATCTCCGGCCAGGACGAGACCATCGGCGAGCTGATCGCCGACGCGTTCGACAAGGTCGGCAAGGACGGCGTGATCACCGTCGAAGAGTCGACCGGGCTCGGGCTCGAACTGACCTTCACCGAGGGGATGCAGTTCGACAAGGGCTTCCTATCGCCGCACTTCGTGACCGACGGCGACCGCCTCGAGGCCGTCCTCGAGGACGCCTACGTGCTGCTGCACCAGGGCAAGATCTCGGCGATCACCGAGCTGCTCCCGGTGCTCGAGAAGATCGCGCAGGCGGGCAAGCCGCTGTTCATCATCGCCGAGGACGTCGAGGGCGAGGCCCTGTCGACGCTCGTCGTCAACAAGATCCGCGGCACGTTCCCGAGCTGCGCGGTCAAGGCACCGGCCTTCGGTGACCGCCGCAAGGCGATCCTCGACGATATCGCCGTCCTCACCGGCGGCCAGGTCGTCGCGGCCGAGACCGGCACCACGCTCGAGAACGTCGACGTGGCCGACCTCGGTTCCGCTCGCCGCATCGTGGTGACGAAGGACGACACCACGATCGTCGATGGCGCGGGTGACGCCACGGTGATCGAGGAGCGCGGCAAGCAGCTCGTCAAGGAGATCGAGCAGACCGACTCCGACTGGGACCGCGAGAAGCTCCAGGAGCGCCTCGCGAAGCTCTCCGGCGGCGTCTGCGTGATCAAGGTCGGTGCTGCCACCGAGGTCGAGCTCAAGGAGCGCAAGCACCGCGTCGAGGACGCGGTGTCGGCGACCCGGGCCGCCATCGAGGAGGGCGTGGTCGCCGGCGGCGGTGCCAGCCTCGTGCATGCGGCGACGGCGCTCGACGCCCTCGACCTCACCGGTGACGAGAAGAACGGTGCCGACGTGGTCCGCACCGCGCTGCTCGCGCCGACCCGGCTCATCGCGGAGAACGCCGGCTTCCAGGGCGGCGTCGTCGTCCAGCGGGTCGCGGAGCTCCCGGTCGGACACGGGTTCAACGCCAGGACCGGCACCTATGGGGAGATGCTCGCCGACGGCGTGCTCGACCCGGTGAAGGTCACGAGGTCCGCGGTCGAGAACGCCGCGTCCATCGCCGGCATGCTGTTGACCACGGAGGTACTCGTGGCCGACAAGCCCGAGGAGGCGGCGCCGGACGCCGGTGCCGGCCACGGCCACGGCCACTAGGCGGAGCCCACAGGAAGTACCCGGGGTTTCCTTACCCGGTCGGAGAGGCCCGGGACGCGTGCGGCGTTCCGGGCCTCTCGCCGTCGTCGAGCCCGTGGCGTCACCCGCTCGAGGCCATGGCGCTGCGTCTGACCGCGCCGGGCGGGATGCCCACGACCCGCTTGAACGCCCGCGCGAACGCCGCCTCGGACTGGTACCCGAGCCGTCCGGCGAGCTGCGCGGCGGTCGAGCGATCGTCCTTGAGCGACAGCATGGCGACGTGCATGCGCCAGCGGGTGACGTACTGCATCGCGGGCTCGCCGACCAGCGTGCTGAAGCGCGCGGCGAACGACGAGCGTGACATCGCCAGCTCGCGCGCGAGCGACGCGACCGTCCATTCGCGTGCCGGGTCGCGGTGGATCATCGCGATCGCCCGGCCGATCACCGGGTCCCTGAGGGCGCCGAGCCAGCCGGTGCGGGCGGCCGGGTCGCTCTCGAGCCACGCGCGGATCGCCTGGATCACGACGATGTCGCCGAGCCTCGTGATGACCTCCTCGCCGCCAGGCCGCAGGTCCTTCGCCTCGTTCGCCATCAGCGTGAGCGTGCTGTGCATCCACGAGCCCTGGGTGCCGGACGCGTCGACGTACATCGTCTCGGGCAGGGTGGCGACGAGGTGGTGGGCGGCGGGGTGGTCGAAGCGGACGGCGCCGCAGATGAGCTCCGTCGGCTCGCCGCCCCCGCCGTGGCGGAGGATCTCGTATCGGTCACTGACCGCCTCGCGGTCGAGACCGAGGACGTCGGGGGCGGGCACGCCGGGCCCGCTGCGGATGACATGACCCTTGCCGTGGGGGACGAGGACGAGCTCGCCGGGACCCATCGCCCGCTCGTCCGCCGACCCGACCTGGAGCCACGCGCGCCCGGCGGTGACCACGTGGAACCACAGGTGGCCGGGGAGCACGGGGGCGGTCAGTCCCCACGGTGCGGTCAGTTCGGAGCGGCAGTAGTACGCGCCGTTCATCCGCAGCTGGTGGAGCGCCTCGCCGATAGGGTCGGTCGGCCGCCAGGGGTCTCTCGTGTCCATGCGTCGAGTATCCGCCGCGTCCCGACCGCGCGTCCATGACGCTGGACGATCGGGCATGTCTTGGCGTCGATCTGGCATGGAAGGTCCGGTCGATCCGGTGTTCGCTGGACGAAAGGCAACGGACGAGCGAGGGAGCGATCATGAACCAAGGACCACGGCCGACGCTGGTGCTCGGCGGGACGGGCAAGACCGGGCGCAAGGTGGCGGAGCGCCTGACCGGACGCGGAGTGCCTGTGCGGGTGGCGTCCCGTGCCGGTACCACGCTGTTCGACTGGACCGACGAGGCGACGTGGCGTCCCGCGGTCCATGGCGCGGAGGCGGCGTACCTCTCGTTCTACCCGGACATTTCGGCGGCGGGCGCGCCGGAGGCGGTGCGGGCGTTCGCCGACGTCGCAGTCGAGGCGGGCGTACGGCGGCTGGTGCTGCTGTCCGGGCGCGGCGAGCCGGAGGCGCAGCGGGCGGAACGGCTCGTCCAGGACGCGGGCGCCGAGTGGACCGTGGTCCGCTGCTCGTGGTTCAACCAGAACTTCAGCGAGAACTCCCTGCTCGACCAGATCCGCGCCGGCCGGGTTGTGCTCCCCGGGGGTCACGTGCCCGAGCCGTTCGTCGACACCGGCGACATCGCCGACGTGGCCGTGACCGCGCTCACCGGGGACGGCCACGCCGGCGAGATCTACGAGCTGACCGGGCCCCGGATGCTCACCTTCGCGGAGGCGACGGCCGAGATCGCGCGGGCGACGGGTCGCGACATCGAGTTCGTCCCGGTCACCCTCGACGAGTACGCCACCGAGCTGAAGGCGCAGGGCCTGCCCGACGACCTGGTGGCGATGCTGACGTTCCTGTTCGGCGAGGTGATGGACGGACGCAACTCGTCGCTCACCGACGGCGTCGAGCGTGCCCTGCACCGGGCGCCGCGCGACTTCGGCGACTACGCCGGCGCCACGGCGGCGACCGGCGTGTGGGACCCGGCATAGGGTCAGTCCGGCGTGTGCTCGGCGTCGACGGCGCCGAGCATCCGCCGGTACCTGCCGTCGCGTTCGCGCATCAGCGCGTCGACCTCCGCGGCGGTGTACGCGGCGAACCCGTGTCCGGCCTTGGTGCCGAGGCGTCCCTCGGCGACGAGGCCGCGGAGCGACGCGGGCTGGGCGAACTGCGGGCCGTACGTCACCTCCAGCGTGTCGAGGATGCTGGCGTAGACGTCGAGCCCGGCCATGTCGGCGATCTGGAACGGTCCGTACGCCGGCAACCGGAACCCGAACGAGCGTCGTACGACGGTGTCGACCTGCTCGGGCGTGGCGAGTCCCTCGTCGACGCACGCCAGTGCCTCGAGGAAGAGCGCGAGCTGCAGGCGGTTGGCGATGAAGCCGGGAGCAGCGCGGACGACGACGGGCTCCTTGCCGATCGCGGTGAGGACCGTGCACGCGCGGTCGACCGTCTCGGACGCCGTGGCGGGCGCGGCAGCCACCTCGACGCAGGGCACGAGCTCCGCCGGGTTGAAGAAGTGGGTGGCGACGAACCGCCGCGGGTGGGTGACCGCGTCCGCGAGGGTGTCGATCGGCAGCGACGACGTGTTGGTCGCGACGACGGCGTCGGCCGAGGCGAGCCCGGAGACCTCGGCGAGGACGGGCACCTTGACCGCGACGTCCTCCGACACGGCCTCGACGACGACGTCCGCGCCGGCGACCGCCGCGGCGAGGTCGCCGGTCACCGTGATGCCGCCCGGCCCGCCCGTGTCGTCGACGTCGCGGCCGGTGAAGCGCTGCCACGTGCCGCGCAGAGCGTCCCTGGCGCCGGGGAGCGCGTCGTCGCGGTCGTACCCGCGGACGGCGGCACCCGCGGCGGCGGCCGCCACGGCGATCCCCTGTCCCATCGTCCCGAAGCCGACGACGGCGAGCGTGTACCCCGCGGCGTCCGTGGGTGCGGTCATGGCGTCCTCCCTCGACTGTGCGTCCTCTGACGCGTCGAGGGACACTCCATCACCCCGCCGGGATCACTCGGCAGGCATGCGGTGCCGGGTGAGGCCGCGCAGGGCACTCGCCGCGTAGACGACGAGTGCCGCGAACGCGACCGCCGAGACGGCGATGCCGAGCCAGAAGACGTTCTTCGTGTACGCGGTCCAGGCGGCGCCGCGGGTCTGGAAGTCGACGATCCAGGGTGCGGCGGCGAGCCACGCGCCGCCGAGCAGCGCGAGCACCGTCGTCGTGAGGCCGAGCCTGTCCTTGCCGTTCAACGCGTTCCCGTCCGTTCCCTGTCGAGGTCGTGGGTGAGAGCGGCGACGAGCGGTGCCAGCATCGCCCGCAGCTCCGGGTCGCCGCCCGCGGGCGCCTCGGCGGCGGCCGGCGAGGCCGCGGCCGCGGGCGGGGGAGCAACGGGTACGCGCTTTGGTCGCGGCACCACGAGACCGCGTTCGACGAGATGCTGGCGGATCGCGGCGGCGTAGGCGACGGCACCGATCACGCCGAGGACGACCAGGCCGGCGCCGGACGCGACACTCGTCCACGTCTCGTCGGTCCAGTCGGCTCCGGACGGTTGGGCGCCGAGCGCGAACGGTGCGAGCAGGAGCCACAACCCGGCGAGGACGCCGAGGCACGAGGCCACGGCACCCGCGAGTCGTCCGGTCATGTCTGAGATTCCCCCTCCGGTGAGCGAAACGGTCTGCGGTCAGTTCGGATAGACGGCCTCGGCCGGTTCGACCGTGGCGGTACGCACGTGCTGCCGCGGTGGCGCGGGCGGCGGAGCGGGAGCCGCCCCGCCCGTCGCGTACCTGAGCAGCGCGACCGCGGTCGGCCGGACGATGGTACGGGCGGCGTACGCGGCCCGCTCGGCGACGCGCCCGGGCCGGTCGGGCACCATGCGCGCGAGCACCTGCGCGAGTGCGCTGTCGTCGTGCAGCCGCTCCGCCCGCTCCGCGACGAGCGCGAGCACCAGTCCCGCGAACAGCACGTCGTCGGTGCCGGCGGTGGCCGGTGAGGCAGGTGGCTCGGCCGCGGCCCGCCCCGTCCGCAGGACGAGCTCGGGCATGGCGACGACCGCGACGAACGCGATCAGCGCGGCGGGGACGCCGAGCAGGAACACCGCGTGCAGAGCGCGGGTGAACGCCTCGAGGACGACATCCTGGAGGGGGCCAGGCAGCGCGTGGATGGCCGACGGCGTGCCCAGGTGGACGCTGCCGCCCGCGCCCGCGGGCAGCGCGATGTGGCGTTCGGCCAGCAGGGACGTGATCTCGCTGGCGAGACGGTTGGTGAGCACCGCACCGAAGGCCGCGATGCCGACGGCACCGCCGAGCGAGCGGAAGAACGTCACCGATGCCGTCGTGGTGGCGAGGTCGGACCGGGGGACGGCGTTCTGCGCCGCGAGGACGAGCACCTGCATGGTGAGGCCGAGGCCGAGGCCGATCACCGCGATGTCGAGGCCGAACACCAGGTGGGAGGTGTCGACGTGCAGCCGCGACAGCAGGAGCAGGCCGGTGGCCACCAGCAGGGTGCCGACCACGGGGTACACCTTCCAGCGGCCGAACCGGCTGATCAGCTGCCCCGACGTCATCGAGGTGGTGAACATGGCGACGACCATCGGCACCGTCATCAGGCCGGACGCCGTGGGGGTCATGCCCTTGACGATCTGCAGGTACTGCGGCAGGTAGATCATCACGCCGAACAGCGCGACGCCGACGAACAGCGACGCGACGATGGTGAGGATGACCGTGCGGTTGGTGAACAGCCGCGGCGGCAGGATCGGCGCCGCCGACCTGCGTTCGACCAGCACCGCGGCGACCCCGAAGACCACGGTCGCGGTGACCAGGAGCACGGTCCAGCCGGATCCCCAGGCGAACTCCTGCCCGCCGAGCGACAGCCAGAGCATCAGGGAGCCGGCGGCACCGGTCACCAGGAACGCGCCGAGCCAGTCGATCCTGGTGTCCCGCTTCACCCGGGGGAGGTGCAGCACCTTCTGGATCACGGCGAACGCCACGATGGCCAGCGGGATGGACACGTAGAAGCACGCACGCCAGCCCAGCGCGTCGGCGTCGACGAGGAATCCGCCGAGCAGCGGGCCGAGGACCATGGAGATGCCGAACACCGCGCCCAGGTAGCCGGAGTAGCGGCCGCGCTCGCGCGGCTCGACGACGTCGCCGAGGATCACCTGGGTGAGTGCCTGGAGCCCGCCGGCGCCGAGGCCCTGGATGGCCCGCGCGGCGATGAGCTGACCCATGTTCTGGGAGAGGCCGGCGGCGGCGGAGGCGACGACGAAGAGCACCAGCGCGATCTGGAAGATCCGCTTGCGGCCGAAGACGTCGGAGAGCTTGCCCCACAACGGTGTCGAGACCGTCATCGCGAGGATGGTCGCGCTCGCGACCCAGGAGAGCTGGTCCTGCCCGCCGAGCTCGCCGACGATGGTCGGGAGGGCGGTGCCGACGACCGTCGTCGAGATCATCGACGTGAACATCGCCAGCAGCAGGCCGGTCAGGATCTCCAGGATCTGCTTGTGCGTGTACCTGGGTGCGACGTCTTCGGGCCCTGCGGGGCCCGGTCCGGCGTGCCGTGCTGACGTCGTCATTCGTGGGTCACGTGCTCTGCACTCTCCTCGTCGTCCGCTGGTTCCTGGCCTGTCCGGGCTCGGTCGCCGCGTGCAGCGTCTGCGCGACCCGGCTGAAGAACGTCGCCATCTCGGGCAGCTGGCTGCGGGTCTCCGCGTCGAGCAGCTCGGTGTAGCGCGTCATCTTGCGCCGCCGGTCGGCGCGCAGGGCGTTCTTCCCGGCGGTGGTGAGCGACAGCCGGTGCGCGCGCTGGTCGCTGGGGTCGGTCGCCGTGTCGAGCCAGCCCCGCTGCACCAGCGGCTCGAGCCGCCGGCTCACGGTGGAGACGGCGAGGCCGAGCTCGGCCGCGACGTCGCTCACCCTGGTCGGCTGCAGCCGCTGGACGACCCACAGGAGCGGCATCGCGTTCGCGTTCAGCTCCGGATCGTCCGGCGCGCGTAGCTTGCGTATCGCCTGCTTGATGACGATGAGGGCCTCTTCGAACTCGTGGAGGGCCTGCAGCTCGTCACGGGACAGCGTCGTCGAGTCGTGAATCGTCTGCATCGCCCGTCACCCCATTGCGTGCGGCATACAACCAACTTAGTAAACATGCGTATACTACGTCAAATCTGCGATGATGCTGCGCTCGCGTACGGGCACGGGAGGCGGCAGGTGGGTGCGGGCAGGACACGCGACCGCGCGGCGACCGAGACGAGGATCCTCGCCGCCGCCCGTCGGCTCTTCGCGCGCGCGGGCTACGACCGCGTGACGGTACGCGCGATCGCGGCCGAGGCCGGGGCCAACCCGGCCCTGATCAGCCGCTACTTCGGCTCCAAGCAGCAGCTCTTCGGCGAGGTCGTGGCCGAGGCCTTCCGCCTCGAACGGCTCCTCGACGGCCCGCGGCCCGAGCTGCCGAGCCGGCTGGCCGAGTTCTGCCTGCGCCGTGGGAGCTCGGGCGACCGCGCCCTGATCGAGGCGATGAACCGGTCGTCGGCCGTCCCCGAGCTGCGGACGGCCGTGGCACAGCGGATGGACCAGCACTTCGTCGAGCCGCTCACCGCGCTGCTCGGCGGCACGGATGCCAGGGAGCGCGCGCTCGTCACGCTCGCCCTCGTCAACGGTGTCGGCACCCAGCGCAGGTCGCTCGGCAGCCGAGGCCTGCCGGTGGGGGAGGAGGCCGCCTCGGCCCGCGCCCTGCTGACCGCGACCTTCGCGACGGCCCTGGGCTCGTACGACTCAGCCTCCTAGGAGCGTGGGTCAGTAACACGCCAGTTGGGTTCCGCTGATCGTGGCGGGTTTCGCGAGATCATGAGTTGTGCCTGGAGATGCTGATGGTCACGGTTTGTTCGATGTCGATCCGATAGATCCGATCCGGGTGGTCGG